>JAZSKG010000288.1:0-9124 GCA_045534735.1 Candidatus Stercoripulliclostridium sp. | reverse complement strand
CTTACATTCGTGATGAAGTTGACGATTACATCAAGTATCTAGACGACCACTTCGGCGTGGAAAACATGACGGAATGTAAGGAATATCTAACCAGACTAAAGAAATTGTTCTAATTTCCCGTGAGATAAAGGAAGAATTATGGCTGATAATATTTACGAGAAAATCGTGTATCAAATTAATAATTTGATAAAGCAGGAGGACATCTATCCAAAATATATGGATAGTATTTCCGGTGGCAAAAACGATTTTAAGATCTCGCAAGTTTATACCAGAAAAAATTACGATAACTCTTGGATTGGCACCATCGAGGACTGTATCGTCAGCCTTGATAACATTGTTCGTAATCCTCGTAAGTTCATCGTTATCGAAGAAGATATCGTTGATATCTCTCTTGCACGTTCCATTTCCGTTGAGTCGGTAAAACACCTTTCACAGCACACCAACCTTATTTCTTCCGTTGATAAAAACGGCATGGTAATTCCCTCCAAGATTCTTAATACTAGTAAGGAAGAGTCTTTTGATATTTACGAAAACCGCTTTATCTATACCTTGCTATTAAAGGTTAGGGACTTTATTGACAGAAGATTTACAGAAATCCAAAACGCACTCCTTCGTAGCGGTGAAATTGATATCGCGGTAGAGAGTGAATTCTCCATTGATAGGAATAAAGTAAAATATAAACTTGACGGTGCCGCAAACTTCCCCTTTGATGCAGTTGTAAAGAAGAAGGGCGAAGGACTAACCGACGTTGAAAGAGTTACGCATATTAAGAGTATTATTAGCGACTTCCTATCAAGCCCGTTCAGTAGGGAAATGCGTACTTGTGCGCTCGTAAGACCGCCCATCCTTCGTACCAATGTTATTCTAAAGAACCCTGACTTTAAGAAGGCACTAGTCCTTTGGCAGTTTATCGAAAGTGCCGAAAAGATGGACTTTACGATAGATTCGGTAACCGAAACTCAAGAAATGGCACCCGCTTTGGCGGATAAGTATCGCGGATTAATCTTCCTTAACACCATACTCATGCAGTCCATTGCCAACACTCGTACCAACGAGGAGGTCTTTGACAAGAAAGAAGAGGTAAAGACTGAGGCAGACGAGTATCGCACCAAGAACATAGACGACTTTGTGCCGGACGACTTCCCGCACCTAAAGATGGAACTTTCCGAAATAAGGAGAGTTTACCGCCGTCTAATCGTTGGTGAGCCCACCCTAACAAGCGGAGAAATGAGCAAACTAAACGGTGCTCTGGACCGCGTTATTAGACAATACAAAATCAATAGGGCAAAGGAAGATAGTTACCGCCAACAACAACTAATCCTAAAGCAATTAGAGGAAGAAAAGATAGCCAAGCGCCTTGCTCTACGCGAGCAAAAAGATTTGGAACGTAAGGCGAGAGCGGAAGAGGCAAGAAGAAGAATTCAACTCCGCAAGGACGAGGCGGAGCATAAACTCCGTATGCGCAAACTGGAGGCACAAGCCAAACTGGAAGAAAAGCGCAAAGAGAAAGAGGCGCGCCAAAGAATAAAGGAAGAGCAAGAAAGGGAGAGAGAGGAACTCGCTCGCCTCGAAAGGGAAAGAATAGAACTGGAAAACAACCGCTTGGCACTCAAGGGTAGGCTCCTTGAACTACGCGAACTCCAAGACAAACGCATACAAGAGGAAAAGAGAATTTCTGCACGAGAGGATGAAAGCATACGCCTAATGCACGAACAATTCTCCATTAAAGAAGGTATTGCACGCAAAAAACTTTACCACGCAAAGCAACAATACGACATTGCTATAAGAAGGTTTAACGAGGAAGAAAAGGCACTAGAAGAGGAGCGCAGAGCCCACGTTAACCAAATGGCAGAGGCCAAGAGCGAGCGTGTAAAGAAGGAAGAAGAGGCCAAGGCATTAGAGCGTCTTGCCGAAGAAAAAGAGAAGTCGGCAAAAGAGGTTGATGAACAAAAGGTGGTCACCCTCCAAAAGATGCGTGAAGATAGTGATAGATATTGGGAAGAACAGCAACGCCTTGCTACCGACCTTGCAATAAGGCTAAAGGTAGATGTTTTGCGCAAGTATGAAAACGAGCAAACCAAGGAAATTTTCGGTATGCGTGACGAGGCATTGCGCGCCATAAAGGGCGTAGAGGCGGGCTTTAACGCTCGCGCCACCGTGGAAGAGATGCTTGCTGTGGAAAAACTAATGGCGATTGCTACTAAGAATATGAGCGAAGAGGAACTCTACGAAAAGATGCGTGAGTTCGATAAAAATATGCGCAAGCGTTCGCGCCAGCGCGCTTTCAATAAATTTAAGGAACGCTTTTCCAAGAAGAAATGAAAGGAAAAATAACTGCTAAAAAGATAATAGGCGGTGTGACAACGGCGCTACTGGTTTGCGCCTTTGTTCTTGCGCTTGTTTGCCTTTGTTCGGTGTGGTTCCAAACCCTTCGCAACGGCGAGGCATCTCTGTTTGGTTACAAGATGTATCATGTGGAGTCGGACAGCATGTATCCCACTCTCGAAAAGGGGGATATGATAATCAGCAAGGCGCTGAAAAACACCGACGATCACGAAAAAATAGACAAACAAGTGAATATGGGCGATGTCGTAACCTTTACCCAAGTGATAAAGGGTGTGCGTATAAACAACACTCACCGCGTGGTAAAGGATGTTTACTATGACGAGGAGATGGGGGAGTATTGCATCCTCACCAAGGGCGACAACCCTTCCGCGCCCCAAGATGCTCCTTTACCCATTAGCAATTTGAAAGCCAAGATGGTCAAAAAGACCACTTTTTTACAAAATCTTTATTCTTTTTTAGGCTCGACTGGTGGCATAGCCATCGTCATCATTTTACCCATGGGACTACTATTTGCTAGCACCATTTTCCAACTTGTTCAAAAGATAAGAAAGCCGGCAGAGGCTCCTTCTTCCGCGCCTCAAAAGACCCAATCCCAAATTGAGGAAGAAATCAAGAGAAAAGCGGTAGAAGAGTATATTAAAGAGCAAGCGATTGCAGAGTATTTGCGCGACCAAAACAAAGAAGAAAAATAGTATTTTAGGCGCTCAAAACACAGCAATGGGGAAACCATAGATTAAAAATTTTACAAAATAGGCTTGTTGTTGGAAGATTCAATGATGCTCGCTAATGCGACCCCAAACAAAGCGCAAAAAACTATTATTATGTTTCCGCGGGGAGTTTTTCCACGCTTGCAAATAAGCAATTTTCATTTTTTCACCACTAACTTTCAGTATAATTATAGTAAAATACACGCCCGCGCATGTTGACACAACACGCGTGCATATATATAATTATTTATATTTATTATATATACGCGCGCAAATACAACGCGAATACGCGCAATATAAAATTTTTATAACGAAATTAACCAAACGGTAGAAGAATAGATTATGAAAGTACAAGCAAAAAGACTAAGTAAACCCACGATATTCATAGTAATGCTAGTAGCCATAGCACTACTTTGTGGCTTATTATTCGCATCGATTCCGTTAAAAGGTTTTGTTGCAAACGCAATATCAACACCCTCAATTTGGGGTGGTAATCAAAGTTTGGAGGATGGTGCTTGGAAACAAAATGCTATTTCTGCTACGCTATCAACTGAAGATGTAGATAGTTTTATTTCGGAATATAGTTTGGATGTTACTGCGAGTGCTGGTACAAAAAATATGTTTACGGTTATGAAGAATTCTTCTTCTGGCATGTTTAAGCATTCTAATGGTTGGAACAATCTTGACTCTGATATAAACGGACAATCTGCAGGAACATACTATTTTGGAATGTTTTATGGTCTTAATGCAAGTAATTCATTGGTGTATGCTTTGCGACAAGGCAAGACGGAAATGACTTTAACTGTTACCAGTACTCCTAAGTATAGGGGTGGTGCGACTGGAACGGTAAAAGCATATCCATATTTTGGTTTTACAAACACATCTTTTTCAGCATTTAATTTTAGTAATTATGATGAGGCCACTGGTATTGTAGGAAGTGGTTCTTCAACAAGTACGGCACAACAATTTTCAACTAGTGTAACTGGAACGCAATCAAACCTAAGCATGACAAGCGTAAACACTTCCGGTGTATATGTTGTTTGTGGCGTATTTTTTGAAGTAGATAAGACCAACACAAGTACTAGTACCGCTGATTCAATAGGTGTAGGGGATGTGGATTTTAGCGTGTCCTTTGATCCTGGTGTTCCTAATATGACAACACCTGCGGATCCACAAAGCTCAACAAATTCGCCTATAAACATTTTATATTTTAATGAAAGGCATGCATATTCTCAAGGGGATATTATCACGCTTAGTGGAACGGAATATAGCTCTGGATCGATTACCAATTTCTCCACGGCAGACGATACTATGAGGGATGAATCCACACAAGAGTTTACCGACAATAATGCTTGGCATCGTACGATGGTTAGTGAAAGCGTTCCTACCATTAATAATGAAACTCTTAACGCTGCGATAGATGCTGTATTGTTCTTTTATACTTTCAAATTAGATGAAACCATGTATAAAGCGCTAGCCTCGGGTAGCAGTCTGCTTACATTGACTGGATCGGGAAAAATTGGTTATGACTCAACGAATTCTCTTTTAAGAGGAGATACCTTTACAATGCTTTATGCTGGTATAGGCTATGCGAAGGATGATGAATCAGCAAAGACACTTGGTGGGTTTAGAGAAACGGCTGGTACCGTTGGCACAACATCTTCACAAGTAAACACGGTATATAGTTCTAATATGCCGGTAACAAATATCACATCATTAAGTTTTGCGAGTTTGTCACAAGCGACCATTGGTACAAACAAGTATTTGCGTATTGGTATTTATTGTAGAGTATGGACAGATGCGGGAAACAAGTACAAAGTAGATAATGTTTCACTAAATTTGAGCATAAAAGAGCCTGAAATTCCAGGCACTTTAATGAGCACTCCCGGGACTGTATTTGCTGACGGAACGGACAATGCTGGTGACCATGAAAACGATGGTTGGAATGCACAAAAGGATGCATTCTATGAGCATAGAGTGCAATCTGAGCTTGGTAGTATGCTGACTTTTGGCACATACTCCAGAGCGCTAAACGCAAATGTTGGTTTCACACAGGTAAGTGACGAAGGAACGAGTTATTTTACAACTGGTGATAGTACAAAACCTGGTTATAGTAAGACTTTTGAACAAGAGTCCTATGCCAATGTAATGTTCATTCACACACTTGAAATATCCAATAATGTTTACGAAGGAATACTTGATGGCACTTATTATGTATCGCTTACACGCGATAGTTTGAGTATGGGATGTAATAGTGGCTCCGGTATTGCTTCTAATTGGGCTTATGTTGGAATAGGTAATGCAGTAAATTCGGAATCTGCATTGACTTACACTGGGTTCAAAGAAACCAGCGCGATAATAGGACAAAAGAATTATCGTAGTGATTATAATAGTACCGGCATTTTTGAAATTGATTCCAGAAATCCTATTTTTGAAGATGCATATGGTTCTTCTGTCTTGAAGACCGGTGCAAGCCAAACATTGAACGAAGCATATTCTAGTGGTACAAAATATCTTCGTATTGCTATATTTGCCGAATTATACGGCACCGCTGGTTCTACTGTTAGTATTGATAATCTTGACTTGACTTTGACTATTTCGCAAGCCAGCCGTGGTTCAAATGCCAATGATAGTTATGCTTATACCAACAATATGACAAAACCTTCTATTGCTAACGTAAGTTTTGGTAGTAATTATTATGACGCAGCTAACCCTGGTAGCAATTCCAATATGCGCGCTCAGTCTTCAATGTATACCATTAGCAGTAATGGTAAAACTTTGACGAGTAACGGCTCTTACTTTACTACGGAAAGTGGTACTAATAACGTATATCAATCTGGTTGGGGACAAAGTAGTGGTACCTCTGGTGATTTCATTTGTACAAGTATAACCAACTATTCTAATCTTGGCTCAAATCAAGGTTTTGAGTCCGGACATAACCTTTGGTTTGACTATGTTGCAAAAACTCCTTGTATAGCAGGTTTGTTCTATACCCTCAAAATATCGGAAAATGTATATAATGCCTTGATGAATGGATATATTACCATCACACTAGAGTCACCTACCACTAGAGCCTCCGGTCTTGGTAGCGATGGGACGGGACACGTAAGGTTTTATTCATATGTTGGCATAGGTTATGCAATTAGCGACAACTATGCAAAGCAAGGCAACGCCTTTAATGAGATTAAGGGCTACGTTAAATCCGACCCACGCGATATTTACGCTTCCGGTGGCGGAACTAACGAAAGTGCTGGCGTTAATAATATTTACAATTTCTCCTTTGGTAGTACTTCCGTAAATTCTTCATACGAAGGTAACAGTAATACCAAGTATTTGCGCTTTGGGTTATGGGCGGTTATCACTACAGGAGGTTCTGCTTGCAGTAATATGGAATTAGTATATGGTAACTATAACCTACGCCTTACTCCGGTAACCGAATCTACAGCACCATACTTTGTAACTCCTAATGGTAGTACAGTTTCCAATGGGACGTATGTAAATTATCCCATCAAGATGCAAGACTTAACCGGGCTACAAAGTTATACTATTACCGATACAACCACCGGTGAGTCAGATACTGTGTCCCTCACAAAATACTCCACTACAAGCATGCCTACGAAGGCTAGAGTTGTTGCCACTAAAAATGGACATAATTATACTCTTACCGCAACCGATATATGGGGCAATCAAAGTACGGTATCATTTACTTATTTTAAGCCGATAATAAAGGTTAATGGTTACACGGATGGAGTAATGGACGATTACTCGGGTGGTGGAATAGGGCTTGCTTTCGGCTCGAATAATGGTAGCGGTACCATTTGTGCACAATTGTACCAAGCGACCTCGAATGGTACTACTTTCTACGTTTATGCAAAGCCAAATGACGGATATTACTTTGCGGGATACACCTATGACAACGTATTTACCTCGTCATATAATACGGAACTTATTTCCTCTAACGGAAATTACGTGCTTGATGAAAATAATATTGAGCATGCCTACAAGTTTACCGTTTCTGTTCCTACGGCAAGTATACCTCTTGATGGTGTAATTAAGATTCAAGTTTATTTTAAGGCTATACCTACCACGGGTTACGAACAATATACTTATGACAAAACCGCCAAGAGTTATGAGGTAGAAGAGGATAAACTCGCAAACGTCCTTAATGCCCAAAACATGGGGGCGCAGTATAGTGTTCTTGATGCTCATTCAAGTGTTCTTTATGACTCAACGGTAGAAGGAACGGAGGGAAATGAAGGAGCCATTAACGTTGGTACTTATACCACCGTTTCCTACGTTACGTGGAACGGCATATTAGTTGGTAAAAAGACGGAAGGATTTACCATTATTCCAAGAGAAATAACTGCGGAAAACTTTACCGCAATAGAAAGCGCCAAGACCTATGATGGCACTACCAATTGGGATAACAGTAAAGTTACCCATGGTTGGAACAATATTATTGCAGAGGATGCAAGGGGTAATCTAGTCCACCTTACCTTTGATACCGTGCTTTCCGACAAAAATGCAGGTGTTGTTGACGTTCTTGTAACCAATATTGTACTTGTTGGTAGTGTTGTTGATGGCTTTGATATTAGTCGTAACTATACCCTTCTCACCACCGAGGCAACCATTTCCCAAGGGGTTACTATTAATAAAAAAGAAGCATCCATAATCTTTGCTGCCGGTGATAGAGTATATGAAAAAGGAAACGTGTCTGTTGTTGTAGTCTATACAACAGTGGGTGTTATTCCCGGGGAAGAAATTAAAGTGGGAGATTATACTGCAACCTTTGAAAATGATGCTGTAGGCAGAAACAAGGCTGTATACTTGAGCCCTGATCCTCTTACAATATTAATTGCAGGAAATGCGGAGACCGACCTTAACAACTATGATATTACTACCAATGCGGACACACTCACGGCAAGTATCACTATTGAGTTAAGTGCTTCAATAGCGAATGAGCACCTAAACTTTATTGAAATCATAGAGCACCCCGCCGATGAAGATATGGTGCTGTATTGCGATGCAGTATATCAAATTAAAAACAAGAAGACGGGCTATGAACTCGTTGGACTTTATGCAGTTTACGAAAATGGTGAACTTGCTGGCATAAAAGATTACTATGACAACAATCAGCCTCTAAAACTTGCTTTAACCAAAGTTATGGACGCGGAAGATAATATATCCCACTGGGTAATCTATGGTATTTCCGGCGAGTGCAAACTTTATGGCGAGTGGAAAGCGGGTACTGTGGAGGTATTTTGGGATCCAGATGATGGTCTTACCCTGTCCGAAACCCCAACTGTTTATGTAGAAAAAGGCTTATCCGCCATGGAAATGCCCTATGCTACCGGTAGTGGCAATACCTATTTTGATAGTATTTCGGTAAACTATAAGGGTTGGAACTCGGAATTTTCAGGCTACGAGGAGGGGACTAATATTGGTTATATTCCCACTTGTGCATTTGAAGCAACGGTTAAATATAATGCCGCGACAATCACTGGTGGAGGATATAGAACAACCGGCAATAATTCACAAACTTTTACTAAAAATGATGAAAATAATGTTGTATACTGTGCTCCTACAAAAGACTCAGCTCAACCAACAAATATATATAGCCACACTTGTTTTTCACCTTTAGAAATAGGATACGTTGGTGCCGGCGCAGGTGATGATGGAGGAAACACCAACAATTACACTGGGGGTGACGCAGGTCTTGGTTTTTCCTGGGACTTTAATGGTGGTTCTTGTGCAACAAAATTTTATATGTATGTGCCATATTATTTTGACGGCGCATTAAAACGTGATATACTCGCAGGCTATCCTGTTACCATCACTGCTAATGCAACCGTTACAGTTGCTTCGCATACCGAAACACATTGGTATAAGCAGAATTGGACAAAGGGAGCAACTGGAGCCTGGTTTGACGTTATTGACGGACATTATGCCCATAATAATATATATGTAAAGGATGACCATAAAAATTTTAATTATGCCGAAGACCATAAGGGCGGATATTTAGGAGCAAGTGCTAATGCACTTATTCCAAATACTGAAACGAGTACAAATAC
>JAZSKG010000214.1:0-2683 GCA_045534735.1 Candidatus Stercoripulliclostridium sp. | reverse complement strand
GCTCACAGAACGACATGGCTACGATCCGACTTGTTTACTTTGTACGTACCATCGTATTCTCTGGAATATGGGCTTGAAAGTTGAACTAGTTCAACCTCGGTACGATCAATTTTGAAAATGAATTCTCTATCTGCTTTCTCTTTATCATAAGTATAGATTGTGGAAGGAGCATTTTCTGAACTTGCACCAAGAGTTTCTCCATCATTTACTAAACTTGCTATTCTATTATTACTGTCATAACGGCAAAGGACAATATAATATGAGCCAACGTTGATGCCGGTATTAATATCGGAGGAACTTAACTCTCCTATTCTACTATTTGGATGAGAATTTGGATTTGCTTTTATTTCATTATAAATATTGTTAACGTCAAAGTTGCCATAATTATAATCTGATTCATGTAGAGCCATCCAGAATAAGTTATCATATAGTTTTAAGTTGTTGGAATCAGGAGCCCCAGTAAACGTTATGGGGCTGGCATTGTAGTTTTGATTGCCGGAACTGGTACTATAAATTGATTTTACCTTGGTAGCAAGTGAAACTCTGAAATTATAACAACTAACGGGTATTTTATACTCGGTAGTAGAGAATAATACGTTTGTAGATTCGCCTTTTTGATAGTAGTTTTTATAAACGTTAGCAGAGGTTTGGGTTGCTTGGTAAGATAATGCAGAAATCAAATAGGTTGCATCGTTAGAAACTGCTTGTACAGATATGTAACCATCTTTAACGTCGGTAACGGTACCACTAGCAGCACCTATACTATTTTGGCCGTGATAAGCGGTGGGTAGATATTCGTGTTTAGATTTTGTTTCAACAATGTCTGCAGTTTTATTTCCTTGGGAAACCCCGGAAATTGCAGAATCTAGTTTTCCAGTGCTCTTGTAATGAGTGCTTAAACCACTCTTTGTCGGACCAGCCGTGGGGCTATAATAAGTGCTTTGGCCTCTACTGCTATCTTTTGTTTGGTCGTTAGTACGGCGCCAGAGGTTTTTAACGGAAACGTTTGAGCCCTTTCCTAAAATAACGCCTGCGTGAGTGCCTTCATAAGTTTCTTTTACGTATACGCTACCATAATATTCGTATAGCATACCGTCAATTGTGAAGGAACCACCACTTGCAAGACCTAATATACCTCCTGCGAAGTTACAATAGAGGTAATATTGAGCATCGTATACTGCGGCAGCCGATCCACCGGTTACAGCGGCACCAACAATTCCATTGCCCTTAAATACCAAACTATTAATAGTTGTTGCGTTGCTTTGTGCTTCACCAATTAGACCACCTGCGGCCGCCCTATCGCCACGAGAGTCGTTATTTGAAAGGTTAACTACAACACCTTTTCTGTTTGAACCTGCACTAACGTTATGTCCGCGAGCCCATACGGAACCATTGTTATTAAAGGTAATATTATTAAGTTTTGCACCTAAGGATCTACCAATTAAACCACCAACGACAAAACCTTGACCACCTGTTTGCGTTTCGTGGTTTGTGCCGTCGTCTAAACCTATGCCGGCAACGGTACTATTTAACGTCAACGTAACGTCTTCAATTTTAGAACCGTTTGAAGCGCTACCGGCGATAATACCTAGGTATGTTGTTGTAGAGCCTTCGCCGGAATAAGAAGCTGATGTAGCATTATTATAGGCTTTTTCATTCCAGGAAGAATTCCATACGATGTGAACGTTTTTAATAACGGCGTTTGAGCCTAATTGTCCAAAAAAGAAACCTACGTAATTGTTAGTGTTTCTGGCGGACTCATGGGTAATACTTCCAGTTACTGTAATAGTATGTCCCTTTCCGTCAAACGTTCCATTATAGGTCGCGGTACTTGTACCAACAGAAACCGTTATGTCACTTGCCAGTTCAAAGTTTCCCGAAATACTTCCGGAAGTGCCAAGCGCTGAACGGAAGTTGCTTGCAGTAATTGTTGCTGCTTCTGCAACAACTGGATTGCCATCATTTACTGCAGGAATAGTCGCAGTAAAAGCAAAACCTAAAGCAAACAGACAAACTACTAGAATGATGCCTAGCATTGCACGAGAGTTAGATCTTAATTTAATTAGTATGTTTTGCATCGTTTTTGGGCTCCTTAATCGATGTCAATTTTTCTAGCGTTGGGTGTTATGGATTACTCTATTTCTACTATGTCTTCGCCGTCTAAGAAGTCGGGAATATCATCTTCTTCGTCTCCAAAGAATTCGTCTTCATTAATATCTTCTGCATCTACGTCATCGGGATGAGTCATATCAATGTTACGATCACGGAATAGAGTTTGTTCCTTTGCATAATACTTTTCAAAGTTGTTTTTAATTTTAAGCATTAGGTCGTCGTAATCGGGGAGTTCTTCTAAACTTTCAAGACCGAATTTCTTTAAGAATTCATTGGTGGTGCCGTAAAGTATGGGCTTTCCAATGGTTTCTTTTCTGCCTACTGCCTCAATTAAATTTAGTTTTAATAACATTGCTATAACGTAGTCGCTACCAACTCCACGGAGTTCTTCTATTTCCGTTCTGGTAACGGGTTGTTTATAAGCAATAATGGCAAGAACTTGTAGAAGCGTTTTGGAAAGTTGACGTTCTCTAGTTTCCAAAAGCAAGTCTGCAAGAATATCGCCATGGGCTGCGTCAGCACCCGCACCCGCCACGAAATTCACGGCCTGGAGGGCGGCATTCACTGGGAT
>JAZSKG010000210.1:0-2661 GCA_045534735.1 Candidatus Stercoripulliclostridium sp. | reverse complement strand
AAGGCGAGAACCTACCCGCTGCTGCCGGTGAAGAAGATTTTGCCTTCTATATGTATGACAGCAACTCTAAGAGTAACAAATATGAACAACAACAAGCCGAAATTGATTCCGGCAAAGCCTTTATTATACCGGTTGCACCTGTAAACGGTAATTAACAAGGAGGACAAACTTATGAAAAAAGGAATTTTCAAATCAGTGTTTGTAATAGCATTGCTATTATGTATCACTTTGGTTCTTTTTGCTTGTTCCGCTGCAGATATTGAAATGACTGACCAAACTCCTGGCGATGGCTCAGGGGATAGCGAAATTACCATCACTTTTATGGATGGTGATGAAGTCATTCATTCCACAACAGACGTTGAGAATGCATTAAGTTATGTACCACAAGACAAGGAAGGCTATTCATTCGGTGGATGGTATATTGACCGCGAACTGAGTCAACCCGTTACCGAGATAGCCTCTCAAAGTATTAGTCTATATGCTAAATGGAACGTTAAAACTTTTTCAGTCAGATTCATAAACCACGATGGTTCCATCATTTTGGTTAATGGCTCGCCTGTACAAACGGTAGTGTATGGTCAATCGGCAATAGCGCCCGAAGACCCCGTCTATGAAGGTCACGACTTTATAGGTTGGAGCGTGGATTTTAGTTCTGTTAAGTCTGACCTTGCCATTCGCGCGAACTTCGGTACTGCTAAGCAAAGCATTATCCTTTATGGTGAAGATGGTGTGCTACTAAGTTCAGAAAGCGTTGAAGTAGGTAGTGACATAACCTTAAAATATAATACATTGCTTGAAAATGCAGGTCAAAGTTTACCCGGTGGTCTTGCGCTTGATACTCTTTGCATAGATGAAGAATTAACCACCCCTTATCAAGTTCCAAGTGGTGAGCATTTAATGCCAACGTCTGATTTGGTGTTATACATAAGACCTACTATTGTAGACATTGAAGGATTAAAGATTATTCCAAGCCGTAGTGCTTTCCGTTATGACCTTCAAGGATTTAGTTTACAAGGTTCATTGTCTGAAAACCGCGTTATAAACTATAGCTTTGAATGGGTTGACGTTACTAATGGTTGGGAAATTGAAAACAACACCCAAAGTGTAATTGAAATCGGTTGCAAGGACGTTGGCGAATATGTATACGAACTTAGGGCAACTGCCTCTTATAAAAATCTTGAACCCAAGGTATCTACCGTTCGTACTACTATCGTTGTTACCCCCGGTACCCTTGAGGGCTTAATTTCCGTAGAAGGCTTTGAAGGTGTTTACAACGGACTTGAACGCGACCTTATCTTTAACGGACTTCTTGCAGGAGATAGCGTTACTTATAGGAGAGTAGGGGAAGAAAACTACGCCTCTAACCCCATTAAGAATGCGGGCGACTACAACATTGAAACAATGGTAGTTCGTAAGAACTATGAACCATTAGAACTTCCAAGCGTTATCGTTAAACTTGAAAAAGCAGAACTTAAGTTAGAAGTAACGCTTTCAGATACCGAAGGGTACGTGGACGGCAAATATGTTTTAACCTATGGTAGTAAGATTCCTACAATCAATCATAATATCGTTGGTTTTGTAAACGGAGAAACGGAATCCGTTCTTCAAGGTGGTAAGATTGAAAATAATCCTTATTACGTTGGTGCGGAAGTTAACGAGTATGAACTTGGTATACAAGAAGATTGTTGGACTTCCAATAACTATAAGTTCGTTGAATGGCAAACCGTAATTTTGAAGGTAAAGAAGAGAGCATTAATAGTTAATGCGGAAAACAAAACCGTTACCTATGGCGATCTCAAACCACAATATACCGCCAATTTGGAAGGGGCTCTTGAAATAGACGTTGACAATATTTTAGGTGCTCTCCAATTCACGTGCAGTTACAAGCAAAGAGATGACGCGGGTAATTATGATATAGCGGTTGGATATACCAACGATAGTTATGATATTACTCTTAATAAGGCCACCTTAAGAGTTAACCCCAAGAGCATTACCCTTAGTCCTATAGATGCCAAAGTTACCTATGGTGACCAAATTCCCACCTATAAATTCAAAGCAGAAGGTTTACTAAGTGGACATATCGTAGAAACTCTTGGTAACGTTCAGGCTATTTGTAACTACGCATATAAATCCAACGCAGGCTCTTATACTATTTCAGTAAACACGGCAAGCGTAACTAACAAAAACTACAACGTAAATTACAATACGGCTAAACTTACCGTTGTAGCAAAGCCTGTAACTTTGTCTTTGGGAAGTACAGAAATTACCTATTACGATGCATATCCGAATAGCGAGCATTTTAAGGCACTTCTTTCAGCAGAAGGTCTTGTAGAAGGCGATACCATTGAAAAAGACTTAGAAACCATAAATGCTCACTTCACTTCCGCGTACGCTATAGGACAACCCGTTGGAGATTACACAATCACCATCAACGGTTATAGTTCAATTAACTACAACATCAGTTTCCGTTCCGGTGTGATGAAAGTTAATAAGGCCGATATGACTATTGGTGTTAAGAGTGCAGAAGTAGTATACGGCAATTTCTTTGCTCCCGAACTTGTATATACCGGATTGTTCGGTGATGAAAAGGATGATCCACAACTTGCATTCCAAACTATTGGTAGTATAAGTGGATACGTTGAAGGTTGCGGTGCAGGTAAT
>JAZSKG010000036.1:0-4047 GCA_045534735.1 Candidatus Stercoripulliclostridium sp. | reverse complement strand
GTGGCAACGTAGAAAAAGTAGCAGAGCGATACGAAGCACTTGCTAATGCTCACAAAGAAAACGTAAAGGGCGAAATCTTATTTTATTCTGCTTCCGGTAGAATAGAAGTTGTAGGAAATCACACCGACCACAATAATGGTAAAGTCCTTTGCGCGGCAGTATCCGTAGATCTTCTCGCATGTGTAACCCCACTTGAGGAAGAAAAGATAGTTGTTAAGAGTTTGGGATACCCTGTTGTTGAGGTTGATATCCGAGACTTAGATATACACGAAGAAGAAAAGGGTGGTTCTTTTGCTCTTGTTAGAGGCGTTTGTAAGGCCTTTAAAGACCGTGGATACAAGATTGGTGGCTTCTACGCAACTACCGTTTCGGACGTATTCAAAGGCGCCGGAATGAGTAGTTCTGCTAGTTTTGAAGTGTTAATATCTGTAATACTTGATAACCTTTACAATGGAGATAGTATCAGCGCTGTAGAAAAGGCAATTATTTCCCAATATGCAGAAAACGTATACTTCGGAAAGCCCAGTGGTCTTATGGACCAATCTGCCATTGCTCTTGGTGGCGTTTCTTACATTGACTTTAAAGATCCCAGCAATCCTCAAGTGGAAAAATTGGATTGGGACTTTGACGACTCAACCGTGTTTGTTGTAAATTGTGGTGGAGATCATTGTAATTTAACTCCCCAATATGCCGCTATTAGAGAAGAAATGGAGGCTATCGCAAAAGAGTTCGGCAAGGAAAAGTTGCGTTTTGTTAACGAAGACGAATTCTACATGGCAATACCTGAACTAAAAAACAAATATAGCGGAAGAGCAATATTGCGTGCTATGCACTATTTTGAGGAAAACGAGCGCGTTGAAATTATTCGCGAGGCAATAAGAAGCGGAGATGAACAAACGGCATACGATATTATTACACAGTCCGGACTTTCATCCTACCAAAAACTTCAAAATTGCTATGCAGAAGGCGATCCTAGCGAACCCATACCACTAGCACTTGCGTTATGTGAATGTTGTGAAGGCGTTCTTGCATGTAGAGTTCACGGTGGTGGATTTGCCGGTACCATTCTTGCGTTTGTAGAAAATGAATACGCCGATGATTTCCATCAATATATGGGATATGCTTTTGGTGATGAAAACGTATATCGCCTAAAGATTAGAAACGAAGGTGGCACAAGACTTGATTTAGGAGAAAACGACTAATGATACTTTCAGAAGGCATGCACTGGACGGGAAAGGTTGATCCCGTTGCGTTTACTATATTCGGAAGAGATATTGCTTGGTATGGCATAATTTTAACGTGTGCTATGCTTATTGGATTAATCGTATCAACTATTAGATGCAAGAAGGTAGGTATTACTTTTGACGATTTAGTAGAGTTATTCATATTCGTTATACCTCTAGCGATTATCGGTGCAAGAATTGGATACGTCATGGTTCGTCCAGATTACTTCCCAAGCGATTTTACATGGGAAGATTTCGTAAACATCTTTGCTATATGGGATGGTGGTCTAACCATAATGACAGGCGTTCCTTTTGGTGTGCTTGGTGGATGGATATGGACAAAGTGGAGAAAAGTTGACTTTTTACACCTTGCCGATATCATAATGCCCGTAATACTTCTTTCCCAAGGTCTAGGCAGATGGGGAAACTTTATGAACCAAGAAATATATGGTGCGCCCATAACAAATCCCTCTTTGCAATGGTTCCCCATGGCAACGTATATAGCAAGAAAGGGTGGATGGTATCAAGCAACCTTCTTTTACGAGATGTTCCTTACCATTTTGTTGTTTTTCGTACTAATAATATTACTTCGTCACTTCTGCGTTAAAGGTGCTGGAACTTGCTTATATATTTTCTCTTATACCTTAGTAAGATTTATCCTAGAGTTTTTCCGTGACGATGGAACGCTTTATGAAGTAGTTAACTATAATCAAATCATTTGTGCCGTAATCGCTGTTCTAAGCCTTGCTCTTCTCATATTCTTAACGATACGCAAGGTAAAGAAGGGAGAAAAGGTTTGGTACGGAAAAGGTGGTATCCCCAAGGATCAAATTCCGTGGTTAGAAGTACAAACGAAGTCTAAAAAAGCAAAGAAAGTGGAAGAATAGGAGATACTATGAGAAATCTAACGCTGTTGACGGATTTATATCAGTTGACCATGATGAATGGTTATGCAGAAACCGATATGGCTGACAGGGAGGCTGTCTTTGATTTATTTTATCGTCCCGCCCCTGGTCTAGATTTTGCCGTTGTTGCCGGATTGGAGCAAGCGATTGATTACATTAACAATCTTCATTTTGATGAAAGTGATATAGCATATCTACGTTCATTAAACCTATTTGGAGAAAAGTTTTTTGATCGTATAAAAAAGTTTAGATTTAGCGGAGATATGTATGCTTTAAAAGAGGGGGAAATGATTTACCCTTACGAGCCTATTGTAACTATAAAGGCACCTCTTTTTGAAGCACAACTAATAGAAACGGCACTACTTAACATAATTAACCACCAAACTCTTATAGCAACTAAGGCTATGAAGATGGCAAATGAAACAACCGGCGCTATTTCTGAATTTGGTCTTAGAAGAGCGCAAGGACCCGATGCCGGTCTGTATGGAGCAAGGGCTGCTATGATAGGAGGATGTTCGTCTACTTCTAACGTGCTTGCGGGAAAGATGTTTGATATTAAGATTAGTGGAACCCATGCTCATAGTTGGGTTATGAGTTTTAGTGAAGAGATAGAAGCATTTAGAGCATATGCAAAACTTAATCCCGACACTTGCCTTCTACTGGTTGATACCTATGATACTCTAAAGAGTGGTGTACCCAATGCTATAAAGGTATTTGATGAACTCAAGGCTAAAGGACATAAGCCGTTAGGTATAAGATTGGATAGTGGCGACTTAGCATATTTAAGCAAGAGGGCTCGTGAAATGCTAGATGCAGCAGGTCATACTGAAGCGAAGATTTTTGCATCAGGCGACATAGACGAGCATATAATTGCCGCTTTAAATGCACAAGGCGCCAAGATTGACGTTTGGGGAATAGGTACTAAACTTATAACCTCTGCGCCCAGACCTGCTCTTGGTGGCGTATATAAACTAGCGGAAATACAAAATGGTAACGGCGAATGGGAGCCAAGAATGAAATTTAGCGATACTCCCGAAAAGATTACTAACCCCGGCTTTAAAACCATATTCCGAGTATATGACGAGAAGGGCATGGCGGCGGCGGATTTGATAGCCTTAAGGGGAGAAAAGATAGACGTTTCCAAACCACTTACCATATTCCACCCCATAGAGACGTGGAAGAAGACTACTTTTGAAAAGTATTCTATTAGAGAATTGCCGGTTTGTGTATTTGAGAGGGGCAAACAGGTATATAACGTACCTACCCTAAAAGAAACCATAGAGTTTGCTAAGCAATCAAAAGGTGAGTTTTATGAGGAATACAAGCGCTTAATTAATCCTCACTCATACAAGGTTGACTTATCCGATAATTTATATGATTTAAGAAAATCGCTAATAATAAAAAATCAAAAATAATAAAGGCACTGCAAAGTGCTTTTTTTATACGACAAAAAGAAACAATTATAGACGTTTCATTAGGTCATTTTGCGTTTATAATATTTCTATGAAATGGTTAAGAAGTAGGAAAAAAGTAAAAGTAGATACGATTCCATCTGCACAAAACGAGAGGATAGAAGTTTTAAAGGCTGAAATTAGTAGGCTAGAAAGTAAAATTGAGGCCTACGAAAAGCGAGAAAAGGAGATAGAAGAAGTGCTTTTGTTTGCAAAATCAAGAGCAGAGGAATACGAAAAAGAGGCTAAAATTCGCTATAATCTTGAAAGAGAAAGACTATATTCATACAGAGAAAAATGGCAAAATAGAATTAAAGAATTAGGAGATGCAGACAGTTTAGGTGAGGAAATTCTAGAGTGCAACGAGTACTTTAAAAAGATTGCAGATGATTTAAGGAACATAGTAGAAGGAAAAAATCCAGAAGCAAACGTTGCAGAAGAAAGTTATTTGAGAGAGAAAGAAAGACT
>JAZSKG010000030.1:0-1931 GCA_045534735.1 Candidatus Stercoripulliclostridium sp. | reverse complement strand
AAGACAACTGGGGCTCTCAACTCCTTGGCTCACAGAACGTCATGGCTACGATCCGACTTCTTGATAGGGCAAGTGCACTTGATTTCATAAATACTCCTCTAAGTGCTGAAGAATTGGTTAACATGGATTTTTCTAGACCAGTAAAGAAGGATAATACCGATTATTCTTATATGTTTGATGATAATTATTCAATTAAAACAAACGAGGAATATTCTTATGAGCCGGAACCGGAAATTCCAACGTCTTCGGCAGTGTTAGAAAAAGAAGAACTAGTTACACCTATATATTCTGCACCAATTCAGCAACAACCACAACTAATTTATAGAGATGAACCCGTTCAACCTCAATTTGAGAATAAAAATAATTTTGTGGAAGTTGAATCTAAAATTGAAGAACCGGTTCGTATCGTAGAAGAGCCTAAGATACAACAACCTCAACCCAAACAACCAACCCCAGTACAAGAGAAATTTAATATTCCTGTAAAACAGCCAAAGCCCGTGTACACTTCGCACGTTATGGCTAAAGAAAAAGCACCAGTTTTCCCAACGGAGAAAAAAGAAGAAGTCAAGAAACCATACGTACCCAAACCATATAAAGTACCTAGTTTTGACTTGTTAAACACGTATGCAGAGAGCGATAACGATTTCCCAGAAGATTATGATATCGTATCTGAAAAACTTAACCAAACCATGCAAGAATTTGACGTTCCTGCTCAAGTTTTTGATGCAAAACGTGGCCCTACTTTTACAATGTATTATTTGAGAGTTGGACAAGGCTATAAACTTTCTAGGATTGCTTCAATTAAAGAAAATCTTAAGATGCGTTTGTGTGTAAAGAACCTTAGAATACACGCGCCTGTAGAAGGGCAAGATGCTTTAGGTATAGAACTTCCAAATAGTACTCGCGAGACTGTTGGGTTGAAATCTATTTTGTGTAGCCCTGCATTCAATAAGGACAGCAAGGGGCTTAAAATTGCAATGGGTAAAACCTTGGAGGGCGAGCCTTACGTTGCTGATATAACGAAAATGCCACACTTGCTTGTTGCGGGCTCAACCGGTACTGGTAAGAGTGTATTCCTCAATGCTGTATTAACCAGTTTGATTTATAAGTACTCTCCGGAAGAGTTAAGAATGGTTCTAATAGACCCCAAAAAGGTAGAACTAACCGTTTATAGAAATCTACCAAACCTACTTATTAAAGAGCCGGTTAAAGAGGCAAAACACGCTGTAAACGCTTTGAGTTGGCTATGTAAAGAAATGGATAGGCGTTATGATGTTTTCTCAACGATAGGGTGTGCAAATATTGACCAATATAACGAAATCGCGAGAAAGAATAATGAAGCCCCAATGTATAGGATACTTTTGGTAATAGACGAAATGGCTGACTTGATGATGAATTCAAAAGATAGTTCCGTTGAAAGCAACATCGTTCGTATAGCCCAACTTGCTCGTGCTTGCGGTATACATATGATTATTGCAACGCAACGCCCAACGGTAAAAGTAATAACGGGACTTATCAAGAGTAATATTATTCATCGTGTTGCATTTACCGTAAAGACCAATATGGACTCTCGCGTTATCTTGGATGATGGTGGTGCTGAAGAACTATTAGGTCTTGGCGATATGCTTTATTCTAATAGTAATGGTTTGGTTCGTATGCAAGGTGCTTTCGTAGATATTAGCGAAATTAAAGCCATATGTGATTATATACGCGAGCATAACGAATGTGATTTTGACGATACGATTGCTAAAGCAGTTAGTTATGAACCTCCGAAGCCTGAAACCGTAGAGGAAAGAAGCGCACAAAGAGAAGAAGAAAGAGATGCTGAATTTGAAAATCAACTTCAAATCATTTTGAAATCCTTTATTGCCACTGGAAGAGCCTCTGTATCAAGCGCACAAGCATCTCATCAAAGTCGGAGGCCAAGCGGT
>JAZSKG010000296.1:0-1861 GCA_045534735.1 Candidatus Stercoripulliclostridium sp. | reverse complement strand
TACGGAAAAAGTAGGAGATAACATGAGAAAGGCTGGTGTACTGTTACCCGTATTTTCCCTTATGGGCGAGTATGGAATAGGCGACTTTGGCGCTAGTAGCAGATATTTTATAGATTACGCCAAGGAGATTGGCTTTAAGATTTGGCAGATATTGCCCATAACCACCATTGGTGCAGGCAATAGCCCTTATTCAGGTGTATCGGCATTTGCCGGTAACCCACTTTTTATTGATTTGGAAGGCTTGCCCACTCGCCTTTTATCCCAAGAAGAAAAGAATTCCTACAAGATTTATAGCCCCTATAAAGTGGAATATCAAATGGCGAAGTATAATAAGACCTCTGCCCTCAAACTTGCCTTTAGCCGTCTAACTGGTGAGGATTTTGCGCGTATTGAGGAGTTTAAGGCAAAAAACAACTTCTGGCTTGATGATTATGCACTTTTTATGGCTCTTTCAGAAAGGTATGGCGTTGAGTGGCAAACCTGGGAGGACGGACTAAAATTCCGTAAGGCCTCATCACTTTCTAAAGCGCGAGAGGAACTCAAAGAGAGAATAGATTACTACTATTTTGAGCAATATTTGTTCGCTACTCAATGGGCCGAACTTAAGGCATATGCCAATGCTCGTGGCATAGAAATATTTGGCGATATGCCCATATACGTATCCTTTAATTCTCCCGACGTATGGGCAAATGCACAAGTGTTTGCACTTGATGAAAATCTACTTCCTAAGGAAGTTGCAGGCGTTCCTCCGGACTATTTTGCAGAGGAAGGTCAACTTTGGAATAACCCCTTGTACGACTGGGAGAAAATGTCAAAAACCAAATATAAATGGTTTGTTGAGCGCATTTTACATAGTTTGGAACTTTACGATATACTTCGTATAGACCATTTCCGTGGGCTATGTGAGTATTGGGCAGTACCCGTTACTTCCAAAACTGCCAAGGTTGGAGAGTGGAAAAAGGGCCCCGGCATGGCACTTTGGAAAGAGGTATACAAGAGGGTAAAAGAGCCCAAAATCGTAGCAGAGGACCTTGGCATCATAGATGAAAAAGTTGTTGCCTACCTCAAAGAAACGGGCTTCCCCGGTATGCGCGTGCTTCAGTTTGCTTTTGATGGAGATAGGGGAAACGTGCATTTACCCTATAACTACGATAAAAACACTTTCGCATATACTGCAACCCACGACAACAACACCTCTTTGGGTTGGCTCTATGAACTCGCCCCCGAGGTTCGTACCGGCATATTGGACTACCTAGATATCCCCGAAAATGTTTGGGGAATAGGTGGAAAAGAGGCCATATCCACCAAAAAAATGGCGCATGACGTACTTTCATCCTCTGCTCGCGTTGCCATTCTTCCCATTCAAGACCTCACCGGTTACGGAGCCGACACCCGCATCAATACCCCCGGTGAGCCCGATGGCAACTGGGAGATGCGTATTACTATGACGACTTTAGAAGACGTAGACGTGGGGTATTATAGGTATTTGATTTCCAAATACGGCAGGTAAAACGCGTTTCTTTGGCGACCTACTTCACAAAATGCAATCCCTCCATCAGGTCACGTACTTCGGGTACGCTCCCATCGGAGGGATTTTTTTTGCTAGTATCTCATCCAAATAAACGCGTTTTACCTAGACTTCGTTTTGAGAAGAGATAATCCAAACTTAAGTTCTTCTAATATCGCGTTATTTTTGCGCAATACTTCCTTAAACCAAAACCCCTTCGGGGCGCAATAGACTTTGCTTTTTAGCGACCTACTTTAAAAAAGGAAAAGAAGTCTTCGGGGCGCAGCACGTCCTCTGTACAGCAACCCTTAAGTGTGGATCTCGCATTTTAGCGCATTACTTTGTTAAAAGAAC
>JAZSKG010000073.1:0-3014 GCA_045534735.1 Candidatus Stercoripulliclostridium sp. | reverse complement strand
AAAATTTTATTTATGAGCAAAGATGCGCTTAAAAGGAATTCATCATCAATATAATTATTTAAAGTTACGACCTTATCTCTTATTATTCCAGAATCGGTAATTATAATGATAAGTGCGCTATGTTCATCTAAGCCAACAAGTTTAATCTCCTTGATGGTAACTTTATTGATATTTTTAATAACAATAACAGAAGTATAATTGGTAACGTCGCTAATAACTTTTGCCGTTGTTTTTACAATATCCTCTACTGCTGTAAACTTTGCAGCAAAAGAAGCATCTATCAAGGCAACGTCTTCCTTACGCAAAGGTGCTCTATCTACAAAATGTTTAACGTAATACTTGTAAGCTTTAGGTGTTGGACGACGACCTGCAGAAGTATGTGGCTGAATAAGATAGCCCATGTCCTCTAGGGTTGCAAGTTCCGAGCGTATTGTTGCTGAACTAATATTAGAAAAATATCTTTTTTGAATACTACCGGAAGATACCGGTTGTGCATCTTTAATATAATCTTCAACAACGGCTTTTAATATTTTATGTTTTCTTTCAGATAATTTATTTTGCATTGAACACCTTCAGATTGGCACTTGACTTCGCATAGTGTTAGCAATCCACCCGCTTGAGTGCTAATCTAATTATATTCATTATTATTGCCGTTGTCAACAGTCTAAAACTAATTTTTTTATTAATCTAAAAATTCGCGCGATATCGCGCTTTCTAAAAGAATTTTTTCCTCTTTAATGGAAACATTGTTATTTGAAATATTTAATAAAGGCTTTAAAAAAGATAATTGTTTTGCGTAAAGTTTAATAAGATCAATATTAAACTCGGAATTAATTTCATCAATATTTATGCCTTCTTCTAACCTTAATGCTAACATTATTTTTTCAAACAAAGCCGTTTTGGAAGTGATATTCTCAAGAGCAACTTTATCATTTCCAAAGTTAACACCTTTTATATATTCATTAAGGTTTGAAGGGTTAAAATATCTTTGCTCAGAAATAAAACCGTGAGCAGCAGCACCTAAGCCTATGTACTCCTCTCGTCTCCAATATTTTAAATTATGTTGGCTTTCATATCCAGGATGAGCAAAATTACTTATTTCATATCTGTTTAGTCCATTATTTTTATACACAGAGTAAGCGATATCGTAATAATCAGCAAAAACGTCGTCATCTAACAAACTGAGTTTACCCTCTAAAATTTGTCTGCTCATAGGAACGTTATCTGAAAGTTTAAGCATGTACGTTGAAACGTGAGGAACCAAATTAGAAATTATATTTGCCGAGTTCAAAACGTCTTCCATTGTTTGATTAGGTAACCCAATCATTAGATCGCAAGATAGATTATCAAAATATTTTTTTGCAGTATCAATGGTCGTTAATGCAGTCTTAGAATCGTGTTTTCTACCAATAATTCTTAACAAGTCGTCATTTAGGGTTTGAACTCCTAAACTTAACCTATTAATCCCTAAATTTTTATATTCCTCAAATGCTAAATTCGTTGCCGGATTTGCTTCTATGGTAAACTCAATGAGATCTAATTTAAAATTTGCAATAATCGCATGAACGATTTTTTCTAAAAGATAAAGCGGTAACACACTAGGTGTACCGCCTCCTATATAAATTGTATCAATTGTTTTATCGCTAAACTTGTTACCGACTATTTTAATTTCATCAACCAAAGTATCAACGTACTTTTCCATAATTTCTGTATCTTTAGATACCGAATAAAAGTCGCAGTACGTACATTTGGAAAGACAAAATGGTATATGTATGTATAATCCTCTAGTCGTTTTCATCAAACTTAAGAATAGACATAAAGGCTTCGGACGGAATGGAAACAGATCCAAATTGGCGCATACGTTTTTTACCTTCTTTTTGTTTTTCAAGAAGTTTTTTCTTTCTCGTGATATCGCCACCATAACATTTAGCAAGAACGTCTTTACGTAATGCTTTTACGGTTTCGCGTGCAATTATTTTCGTTCCGATTGTTGCTTGAATTGGAATTTCAAACATCTGCCGTGGTATTACGTCCTTTAATCTCACGGCAACTCTTCTACCTCTAGCATAAGCCTTATCCCTATGTACTATTAGTGATAGCGCATCGCATGGCTCGCCGTTCAATAAAAAGTCAAGTTTTACTAAATCGTCAGCATTATAGCCGTCCAATTCATACTCTAGACTTGCATAACCTCTAGTGCGAGATTTAAGTGCATCAAAAAAGTCGTAAATAATTTCAGCAAGTGGTATCTTGTAATCCACCTTAACGCGAGATTGATCAAGATAGGTTAGAGTAATAAAGACACCCCTCTTTTCTTGGCATAATTCCATAATAGAGCCAACGTATTCCGGTGGGGTATATATGCTAGCAGAAACTACAGGTTCTAAAATTTCCTCAATTTCCGTAGGGTTTGGCAAGTGTGACGGATTATCAACGGTTAGCATTTCACCGTTTGTCTTTTTTACTTTATAACTAACGCTAGGTGCCGTTGTAACTAGATCAAGGTCAAACTCTCTCTCCAACCTTTCTTCAATTACTTCCATGTGAAGTAATCCTAAGAAACCGGCTCTGAATCCATAACCAAGTGCGCCAGAGGTTTCAGGTTCAAAAAGGAGTGCCGAATCGTTCAAATTTAACTTTTCTAAGGCATCCCTTAAATCGTTATATTTGGAACCATCTGCTGGATATATTCCGGCAAAAACCATAGGTATTACTTTTTTGTAACCAGGTAAAGGCTCTTCTGCACCATTTTCCAGAGTGGTTATAGTATCACCTACGGCCGTATCCTTAACGTTCTTGATACTAGCGGCAAGGTAGCCTACTTCTCCTGCTCTAAGCACCGGTACCGGTTGCATATTGGGAGAGAACACACCTACTTCCGTACATTCAAATATTTTACCGGTTGCCATCATTTTTATTTTTGTGCCGGCCTTAATCTCCCCGTCAACAACTCTTATATTACATATAGCACCTTTGTAGTTGTCATATGCACTATCAAATATTAACGCCCTAAG
>JAZSKG010000039.1:0-2467 GCA_045534735.1 Candidatus Stercoripulliclostridium sp. | reverse complement strand
ACCACCGTTTACGCAACCACCGGGGCAACTCATTATCTCTATGAAGTGATAATCTGCTTCACCCTTCTTAATCTTTTCCATTAGAGCCTTAGCATTTGCAAGACCACTTGCTACTGCTACTTTAACTTCTTTACCTGCTAGAGTTACGGTTGCTTCCTTGATACCCTTAGTTCCACGAACGTCGGTGTAATCAATGTTTTCTAGGCTCTTGCCTTCAAGAACGTCAGCAAGGGTACGTAGAGCGGCTTCCATAACGCCACCGGTTGCGCCGAATAGTAGACCTGCAGTAGATGCAATACCAAGAGGTGCATCAAATGCGCTGTCTTCTAGTTCGTTGAAGATGAGGCCAAATCTCTTGATGAGTTTAGCAAGTTCACGAGTGGTTAGTGCGATATCAATATCGGGAACGCCTGCTGCGTTTTGGTAATCTCTACCCTTTTCAAACTTCTTAGCAGTACAGGGCATTACGGATACAACTACCATATCCTTGGGGTCAATACCCATCTTTTCTGCGTAGTAGGTCTTGCAGATAGCACCAAACATTTGTTGGGGAGACTTACAACTGGAGAGGTTGGGTATAAATTCAGGATAGTTGTGCTCAACGAACTTAATCCATGCAGGAGAGCAAGAAGTCATCATGGGAAGAGTGCCACCGTTGTTAAGACGGCCTAGGAACTCAGTTCCTTCTTCCATAATGGTGAGGTCAGCAGTCATATTTACGTCAAATACTGCGTTAAAGCCCATCTTGCGCATTGCAGTTACCATCTTGCCTTCTACGTTGGTACCAATGGGGTAACCAAATTCTTCGCCTAGTCCTACGCGAACTGAGGGAGCAGTAGCGATGATAACGTACTTAGATTTATCTTGAAGTGCTGCGATAACGTCGTCAATTTCTTCCTTTTCGGAAAGAGCACCAACGGGACAAGCACTAATACATTGTCCACAACCTACGCAAGGAACGTCGTTGAGGTCAAAGTCAAATGATGCACCAATGTGAGTAGCAAAACCACGAGAGTTTGCACCGATAATGGAGAGTCCTTGATATTCTTTACATGCAGCAACACAGCGACGGCAAAGAACACACTTGTTGTTATCTCTTACGATATAAGGAGTGGTTGCATCAATGTCAAATTCATTAACTGCACCCTTAAAGCGTTTAGCATCACAACCTAGTTCTTCGGAAAGACGTTGTAGTTCACAGTTTTGGTTACGTACACAACTTAAGCAATCCTTATTATGGTCGGAAAGAATGAGTTC
This sequence comes from Candidatus Stercoripulliclostridium sp., assembly GCA_045534735.1. GTDB lineage: Bacteria > Bacillota > Clostridia > Christensenellales > DTU072 > Stercoripulliclostridium_A. Next base: position 1,210 of record JAZSKG010000039.1, on the reverse strand, counting down.
TACGGTGGTTCTTCTTGCTTCAATAACCTTTGCACTATTGGTGGTAACTTCCATGCCTTCGTTTACGGGATATACACAGGCTGCAACTAAACTTCTAGCGCCTTTAACTTCAACGACGCAAACACGGCAAGCACCTATAGCGTTGATATCACGAAGATAGCAAAGGGTGGGGATTTTAATGCCTACGGAACGAGCGGCATCAAGGATAGTAGTACCGGCGGGAACGCTAACGTCTTGGCCGTTTATCTTTAAATTAACCATTTTAATTTCTTCCATTATTATATCCTCCTATTTCCTTACGATGGCCTTGAACTTACACTTGTCCATACATACGCCACACTTAATGCACTTGGATTGGTCAATGGTGTGTATTTGCTTAACAGCACCACTAATAGCACCAACGGGACAGTTACGTGCACAAAGAGTACATCCCTTACAGGTGTCTAGTACTTCGTAAGAAAGTAATGCTTTACATACGCCAGCGGGACACTTCTTATCTACGATGTGAGCAATATACTCATCACGGAAGAAGCGCATGGTTGCAAGAACGGGGTTGGGAGCAGTTTGTCCTAGACCACATAGTGCATTGTCTTTAATGTAATAGCAGAGTTTTTCCATTTCGTCTAGGTCACTCATTTCGCCCTTACCAGAGGTGATCTTATCAAGATACTCTAGAAGTCTGGTGGTACCTATACGGCAAGGAGTACATTTACCGCAAGATTCGTCCTTCGTGAAGAGTAGGAAGAACTTAGCAATGTCAACCATACAGTTGTCTTCGTCCATAACGATTAGACCACCGGAACCCATAATGGAACCGATTGCTGCAAGGTTTTCAAAGTCAATTGGAACGTCCATGTGTTCTGCAGGAATACATCCACCGGAAGGTCCACCGGTTTGAGCGGCCTTAAACTTCTTACCATTGGGAATACCGCCACCGATATCTTCTATAACGGTACGTAGAGTGGTTCCCATGGGAATTTCTACTAGACCGGTATTAACGATCTTTCCACCAAGTGCGAATACCTTAGTGCCGGGGCTCTTTTCGGTACCCATAGATCTGAACCATTCTGCTCCCTTAAGGATGATTTGAGCAACGTTAGCATAAGTTTCAACGTTGTTAAGAATGGTGGGCTTTTGGAATAGACCCTTGTTTGCAGGGAATGGAGGACGTGGACGAGGTTCACCACGCTTGCCTTCAATGGAGGTCATA
>JAZSKG010000262.1:0-5154 GCA_045534735.1 Candidatus Stercoripulliclostridium sp. | reverse complement strand
AGCTGTATTCCGAAAAGGGCGAACTCAGCCTTGAAGCACGCATGGGCTGTGGCTTTGGTGCTTGCATGGGATGCAGTGTGGTAACCAAGTCGGGTTATGCTCGTGTATGTAAGGAAGGTCCTGTGTTTGATGCGGAGGAAGTTGAGATATGATAACCGAAAATAAAGTTTTAGATACCCAAGTTGAACTTTTTGGTGTTAAACTAGACAATCCAATTATCCCTGCAAGCGGTACGTTTGGGTTTGGTTATGAGTTTAGTGAGTACTATGATATTAACTGTCTTGGCTCAATGTCGCTTAAAGGTACGACGTTAGAAAAGAGGTACGGAAACCCGCTTCCAAGAATAGCAGAGTGTCCTGCCGGATTAATAAATGCAATAGGGCTTCAAAACCCCGGAGTAGACGCTGTAATTAACGAGGAGATACCAAAGTTAAGCAAGGTATATTCCAAGCCCGTTATAGCAAACGTTGGTGGACATAGTTTTTACGAGTACACCGAAACTGTCAGCAGATTTAACGACTGCGATAAAGTATTTGCCGTAGAACTAAACGTAAGTTGTCCTAACGTAAAAGGTGGTGGAATGGCATTTGGGACTAACCCCGAAACTTTGGAGTCATTGGTTAAAGAGGTAAAAAAGGTTTCCACTAAGCCTATCGTTGTAAAATTGAGTCCTAACGTAACAGACGTAACCTTACTTGCTAAGGCTGCAGAAAATGGTGGTGCCGATGGGCTCAGTCTTATAAACACTCTTGTTGGAATGCGTATAGACCTAAGGACCGGAAAACCCATTATTTCTGTTAAGAGTGGTGGATATAGTGGTCCCGGAGTATTCCCCGTTGCGCTCAATATGGTCTATAGGGTAAGAGAAAAGACCAATCTTCCCATAATAGGAATGGGTGGAATAAGTAGCGCGAGCGACGTTATAGAAATGATGTATGCCGGTGCAAATGCCGTAATGGTTGGTTCACTCAACTTAATAAATCCTTATGGCAGTAAAGAAATTACCCTTGAACTACCAAAGGAAATGCAAAAATTAGGAATAAATAAATTAACGAACATAATCGGGAGGGCTCACAATGTGTAAAGACGTAATAATTGCCTGTGATTTTTCATCAAAAGAAGAACTCTATGCATTCTTAGAAAAATTAGGCGACCAAAAACCCTACCTTAAAGTTGGTATGGAACTCTACTATAAAGAGGGCGCACCAATGGTTAGGGAACTAAAGGAACAAGGATACAAAATCTTCTTGGATCTTAAACTTCACGATATCCCCAACACCGTTTATAAGGCTATGAGAAACCTTGGAGAATTGGGAGTAGATATAACCAACGTACACGCCTCCGGTGGCATTAAGATGATGGCCGCAGCACTTAAAGGCTTGCGCGAAGGCGCTGGCGAAGGTGCTATGCCAAAGTTGATTGCGGTTACCCAACTTACTTCTACGGATGCCGAAACTCTTAAAAATGAACTTTTAATAGGCGAGAGTTTGGAAAACACCGTTAAGCATTATGCTCTTAACGCAAAGACTGCAGGACTAGACGGAGTAGTATGCTCTCCCCTAGAAGCATCTATCATTAAAGAACTAGGTCTTATGAGTGTAACTCCCGGCATACGTCTTGCGGGTGACGACGCTAACGACCAAAAGAGAGTTACCACCCCTAAAAAAGCAAGAGAGATGGGAAGCACCTATATAGTCGTTGGCCGTTCCATTACCGGTGCCGATGATCCTAGGGAAGCATATCTTAGATGTACTAAAGAATTTAAAGGAGAATAGTTATGGATAAACAAGCACTTGCAACCTCCGTTGCCGAAGCATTACTTTCAATAAAAGCAGTTTTCTTGCGCCCCAGTGACCCCTTTACTTGGGCAAGTGGTATTAAGAGTCCCATCTATTGTGATAACCGTCTTACTCTTTCTGTTCCCGCTATTAGAAAAATAGTAGAGAATGGTATCGCAAGCGTTATTAAAGAAGAGTATCCCGACGTTGAGGTAGTTATGGGTACTTCTACTGCAGGCATACCTCATGCAGCCATAGTTTCCGAAATACTAGATCTTCCCATGGGTTACGTACGTGGTGGCAATAAAGAACACGGCAGAGGAAATCGCATTGAGGGTGCAGATCCAAATGGTAAAAAAGTAGTAGTTGTAGAAGATCTTATTTCTACCGGTGGTAGCGCAATTGAAGTCGTTAATGCTCTTCGTGAGACAGGCGCCGACGTTCTAGGAATTGTTTCCATTTTCACTTATGAAATGAAGAAGGGTATAGAAAGACTCAAGGAGGCAAACGTAAACAATACTTCTCTTTCTTGCTTTACCACTCTTTCCAAAGTTGCTCTTGAAAGAGGATATATTACAGAGAAAGAATACAGAATGGTTTCTGCCTTCCAAAGCAACCCTCAAGATCCTAGTTGGATAGACGTTCAATAATTTAATGAAGCAAAAATAAAAGAGCCCAATAAGGGCTCTTTTTTAATGTTCAATGAAATTATTTTTTAATGGAATTTACAAAATGCTCCATTCTATCAAGTGCAATTTTAATATTGTCTAGGGAAGAAGCATAGGAAATACGAACGTGGTTTCTGCCACTTTCACCAAATGCGATGCCGGGAACTACTGCAACTTTGTGGGTGAGAAGAAGTTGCTCTGCAAATTCTTTGCCATCCATGCCGGTAGATGCTACTGATGGGAATGCGTAGAAAGCACCTTTTGGTTCAAAGCAAGTAAGTCCCATATCGTTTAAGCGTTTTACCAAATAAACACGACGTTCATTGTATTGGCGACACATATCCTCTACTTCTTGGAAGCCGTTTTTAAAACTTAATTCAAGGGCTGCAGTTGCTGCATATTGAGAGGCGGTAGGAGCGCACATAATAACGTATTGGTGGATTTTTCTAATTACGCTAACAAGTTCGCGAGGAGCGCAAAGATAGCCGATTCTCCAGCCGGTCATGGCGAAAATCTTAGAGAAACCATTTATAAGAATTGTTCTTTCACGCATGCCTTCTAAGTTTGCAATAGAGGTATGTGTAGCACCATATGTTAGTTCACCGTACACTTCATCTGATACAACTATTAGGTTATGTTTGATTATAACGGGTGCTATTGCCTCTAGATACTCCTTTTCCATAATTGCTCCGGTGGGGTTGTTTGGATAAGGGAGAACCAGAACCTTGGTTTTGTCGGTAATGGTTTCTTCTAGTTTCTCAGGAGTGAGTTTAAATTCGTTTTCAGGCTTGCAGTTAATGGGCTTTGGAATTGCGTGGCAGAGTTCTACGCAGGGTGCGTAAGAAACGTAAGAAGGAGCGGGGATAAGTACTTCATCACCGGGATCAAGTAGTGCTCTAAATGATACGTCTATTGCTTCAGAGGCGCCTACGGTAACCAAAACCTCATCTTCGGGAGCATAAAGTGGGCCTCCCAGCATATGAACGTACTTGCAAATATTTTGTCTAAGTGCAAATAATCCGTCGTTAGAAGTGTACTGAGTCTTTCCCTCTTTTATACTCGCTATGCCTGCATCACTAAAAGAAGCCGCAGTAATAAAGTCGGGCTCGCCAATGCCAAGTGAGATGCAGTCTTTCATATCAGCCGCTATATCAAAGAACTTTCTAATTCCCGATGGTGGTATTGATTGTGCTTTTTGGCTGATAATTTTTGAGTAATCCATATTGTGCCTCCAATATTCGTTCATACAATTATACATAACAAGAGTATAAAAATCAAGTATACGCGCGCAAAAAAGTATATGCACGCGCATATAGGGTCATTTTATTCTTTGTTATATCAATTTATAATCTGAATTTTCGTTTTACTTTACAATCTTTTGGGAAGGCGTTGTTTTTTAATTTTGTGGAGAATGGAATTTCAACTTGACTGAGTGCAGTTGTATCAAATCCCCAAGTTCCAACCTCTTTTAATGCCTTTCCAAAAGTTACTTCATTTAGGTTGCGACAGCACGAAAATGCCGACATATCTACAAGTTCAACATTTGTTAGATCTGCAGATTTAAGGTAGTTGTTTCCCGAAAATGCATTATGGGATATAATGGTACATTTCCCATGAGGGCGGAAAGAGGCATCCTCTTTACGTGCGGGATAAATAAGAAGTTCCCAATTGCCGTTTGGTTTTACTTCATAAAGTACGTCGTCCACTGCCTTAAAATTGGGATTGCTTTCGTCTAAATAAATATGCTTTAAGTTTTTGCAACCTAACAAACAATTTTTGTTAAAGCATTTAAGATTTTTAGGAAGGTCTATTTCCTCAAGGGAAGAGCAGTCAACAAATTCCGAATTGTTTAAAGTATCAATGCCATCCGGTAACACAACTTTTTTACAATAGGTGTTTTTATATAAAAAATATTTATGAAGAGTCGTTACTTGACGTGGTACGTATACAATGGGGTCGCGTTCCCACCTTAACGTGCCGTCTTCATACAATTCTGCATACTTTGTGTCGGAATCAGTTATAAACTTTAGAGGAGTTATCTTTTCTTCCTTTGGCTTATGAGAGGTGGAAGGAGTCTCTTTTGTGGTGTGCTTTTCTAGAGAGTCTAGAAGTACATCAAAGTATTCATCGTTGGTATACTTTTTAGGTGCCGGGTAGCATACCTTTTTAGGTTGGCTAACCACCACTTCTTTTGGGGTTAATATAGGTGAAGGAATAACGTTATTATTCGGTGTTTGGGGTTCTATAATTATAGAACTAGAAGCCGAAAACTGGTTTTCATTAGTGGGTAATTGAATATTAATAAATTCAACGTCGTCTTCAAAATTGCTCTTGAATTCTTTTAAGGTCGTTAATTTTGCTTCTATAGAATGGTATTCAAAAAATGTATTATGAATACGTGAATCTGAATGGCTTTGGTATATAGACGCCCCTTCTTGCACCTTTTGCTTAGAAACTAAAAAGTAATTTCCAATTTCATCTGCAACTAAATCTAACTCTATAACGTCTAACGTTGCTTGTGCGCCCTTAGTGCTCTTCTTTTTATCTTCCAAAGGGTTGGATATAAATGAGCGCATTTCAATTTTTATATGGTGACTGCCGGGCAATATATCCATTGTAGTAACCATGTCTTTAACGTCAAGAGTTTTGCCGTCTATGTTAAGCCTAACTCTATGGGATTGAAATTTGGTTGCAGAATAGATTTCTCT
>JAZSKG010000141.1:0-4080 GCA_045534735.1 Candidatus Stercoripulliclostridium sp. | reverse complement strand
CACGATGCCGGCAAACCGAGTGTACTGGTAATGAATAAGTGGGGCTTAATAGAAAAGGATACTTACACGGTAAATAGATTTAAAGAGAAACTTCAAAATGAATTAAAATTCATGACCTATCTAAAGACCGTATTCATTTCTGCACTAACCGGAAAACGTGTTAATACGGTTCTTGACACGGCTATGCAAGCATATGAAAATGGTTCACGCAGAATTGCTACCGGTGTATTAAACGACGTAATAGGGGATGCTATATCTGTTAACGAACCACCCACACATAATGGAAGAAGATTGAAGATTTTCTATTCATCTCAACCTTCCACCAATCCCCCAACGTTCGTTATATTTGTTAATGATGGTAAATTAATGCATTTCTCATATAAGAGATACATTGAAAACTCTTTAAGAAAAGCATTTGATTTTAGTGGTACTCCAATCAAAATAATTGTACGTTCAAAGGACGAGGATAAGCAATAGAGGTATATATGATGTATAAAAATTTGACAATAGAAGAACAAAAGAACATTCTTGATAATGAATTAGTTAGATATAATGAGTTTAAATCTATGAATCTTAAACTTGATATGTCTCGTGGTAAGCCATGTAAGGAACAATTAGATTTAAGCATGGATATGTTAGATGTATTAACCTCTAAAACTAATTTTATCCACAAAATAGATTACCGTAACTATGGTATTAGTGATGGTATTCCGGAAATCAAGAATTTATTTTCTGAACTTTTAGGTGGTATTTCTAATGATGAAATAATAGTCGCATACAATGCAAGTTTAAATCTAATGTATGACACAATTCAACGCGCCATGCAGTTTGGTGTGCTAGGTGAAAAACCCTGGAATAAGCAAGGCAACCTAAAATGGATATGCCCCGTTCCTGGTTATGATAGACACTTTGCAATTACAGAATTGTTTGGATTTGAGATGATAAACGTTCCGATTAATGAAGATGGCCCGGATATGGATATGATAGAGGAACTCGTTAAAGATCCCACCGTTAAAGGTGTTTGGTGTGTTCCTAAATATTCCAATCCAATGGGAATTATCTATTCTGATGAGGTTGTAAAACGCTTTGCTAATCTAAAACCTGCATCAAAAGACTTCCGTATAATGTGGGACAATGCTTATATGGTACATGCATTATATGGTCAAGACGTTATGCTAGATATATATCAAGAGGCTAAAAAGTGTGGCAATGAAGATATAGTATACGTATTTGGTTCTACTTCAAAAATATCATTTGCTGGAGCCGGAGTTGGCTTTATGGCAGGTAGTAAGGCAAATATGGACGACCAACGTAAATACATGAGCAAACAGACAATTGGCCCTGATAAAATTAGCCAATTTATGCACGCTACATATTTTAAAAATGCTAATGATATATATAATCATATGGAAAAGCATGCTCAAATTTTGCGTCCCAAGTTTGAAGAGGTTCTTAAGATAATGAAAGAGGAACTTCAAGAAACTGGTATCGCTACTTGGAATGAGCCGAAAGGTGGATATTTTATTTCTTGTTTCCTTGCAGAGGGAACGGCGAAGAGAACGGTGCAACTTGCCAAGGAAGCCGGTGTAGTGTTTACAGGTGCTGGCGCTACGTATCCCTATAAGAACGATCCTAAGGATAGCAACCTAAGAATTGCCCCAACATTGCCCCCAATGGATGAATTAAAAACGGCTATGCGTATATTCTGTTGTTGTGCAAAGATTGCTTATCTTGAAAAATACGCAAAATAAATGAAAAATTTAAATAGGACGCACCTTTATGGGTGCGTTTTTTTGTGAATAAAACGCAAGCATATATCATAGAATTAACTAGAAAAAATTGGAGGACGTCTATGCAGACATATGATATATACAATGATATTGCAAAAAGGACAAAGGGCGATATATACGTTGGAGTAGTTGGTCCGGTTAGAACTGGAAAATCAACCTTTATAAAAAGGTTTATGGATGAATTGGTGTTGGATAGTGTTAGCGATTCTTATGCTCGCGAGAGAGCACGTGATGAACTGCCACAATCAGCAGATGGAAAAACAATTATGACCACAGAGCCCAAATTTGTGCCAAGTGAATCTGTTCAACTCAGCATTGGTGAAAGTGTCGCTAGGCTTAGAATGATAGACTGTGTTGGGTATTTGGTAGAAGGCGCAATAGGCGGGGAAGAAGATGGTAAACCCAGAATGGTAAAAACTCCTTGGGATGAAGAGGGAATGCCGTTTGAAAAAGCAGCCGAATTAGGTACAGCAAAGGTTATAAATGAACATTCAACCGTTGGAATAGCAATAACGACGGATGGCTCAATAGGTGAAATCGCAAGAAATAACTACATTGCAAGTGAAGAAAGGGTTATTAATGAATTGAGTTCCATAGGTAAACCATTTACCATTATATTAAACTCAAGCAACCCTGAAAGCGCAGACGTAATAAATCTGGCGAATACTCTTTCAGAAAAGTATGGAGTAAGCGTAATGCCGTTAAACGTACTTAATGCTAGTAAAGACCAACTTGAAAAAGTACTAGGCAACGTGCTTATGGAGTTTCCTATAAAAAAGATTGATGTTAAAGTTCCCAGATGGATTGGTGCTTTAGGTATTGGACATCCAATACTAAAAACCTTAATAGAAAAACTAAAGTCACATACAGGTTGTATGAAAGTTAAAGACTTCCAAAAGGTTACAAATAACTATTCTTTGGACGAATACTTTGAGGGCGAACCGGATTCGGAAGTATATGCAGGCGAAGGAACGTTAACCTTAAATTATACCCCAAAAGCCGATTTGTTCTATAGGATATTATCGGAAGAATGTGGGGATATAATAGAAAATGAACATCAATTAATGAGTTACGTAATTAAAGCATCAAATGCGTATAAGCAGTACGAAAAACTAAAAGTTGCCATTTCCGAAGTTCATGAAAAAGGCTATGGAGTTGTGCTTCCGAGCATGGATGAAATGGAACTAAAGGAACCTGAAGTTCTTAGAAAGGGGACTCAATTTGGCGTTAAACTCAAAGCAAAGGCACCATCTATACACATGCTTCGCGTTGACGTTGAAACCGAGGTAAGTCCAATTATTGGTTCGGAGAAACAGTCAGAAGATTTGGTAAACTATTTAATGAGTGAGTTCCATGATGATAAACAAAGAATATGGAATACTAATATGTTTGGAAAACCATTATCTAGTTTGGTAAAGGAAGATTTAGATGCAAAAATTGGAAACATGCCTAGCGATTGTCAGAATAAATTACGTAAGACCGTAAATAGAATTGTAAACGAGGGCAAAGGTGGAGTTATTTGTATACTTATATAACAAAAAAAGAGTTCCTGTTCGGAACTCTTTTATTTTGTAATATTTTAGCCTTTGGGGGAGTAGTTGGGTGATTCTTTAGTAATAGAAATATCATGGGGATGACTTTCTACTAAAGACGCACTGGTGATCTTAATAAACTCAGAAGAGGTACGAAGTTCTTCTATGGTTGCTTTTCCGCAATACCCCATACCGGCACGGATACCACCTACTAATTGATATATAACGTCGGAAAGGGAGCCTTTGTAAGGTACTCTACCTTCAACACCTTCTGGAACAAGTTTCTTTGCATCTTCTTGGAAATAACGATCTTTACTACCTGCTTCCATTGCTGCCATAGAACCCATACCACGATATACCTTGAAACTTCTTCCTTGGTAAATTTCAAGTGCTCCGGGAGATTCTTGTGTTCCAGCTAGTAAACTGCCCAGCATGATTGCACTTGCGCCGGCGGCAAGGCCCTTGATGATGTCACCACTATATTTAACGCCACCATCACCAATGATGCGTTTTCCATATTTGTCAGCCATTTCCGCACAATCCATAATTGCGGTAATTTGTGGAACGCCAATACCTGCAACAACACGAGTGGTACAAATTGAACCAGGTCCAATACCTACTTTAACAACGTCGGCACCGGCTTTGATTAATGCTTCAGTTGCACTAGCGGTTGCAACGTTGCCAGCAATAACAGGTAGATTTGGGAAAGCATTTTTAATGTTGGAAACAACGTTAAGAACGCCTTGATTGTGTCCGTG
>JAZSKG010000148.1:0-7208 GCA_045534735.1 Candidatus Stercoripulliclostridium sp. | reverse complement strand
CGGCCTTAAGGTTGCTGGCATAGACCTAAACCGTAAGGTTCTAGCAGATATCGCTGTTAAAGACGCGTCAGCATTTACCGCTCTTTGCGAACAAGCAAAAGCTGCACTTAACGCATAATACTGATGAGCCTTCAATATTGTATGCTCTTTGTTAATTATATGAAGGTTATAACCTCTCCTAGCAATGAAAAGATTAAGGTTATTCGTGGCCTTAGCGACAAAAAAGCGAGAACTAAGCACTCGCTGTTTATTGTTGAGGGAGCAAACCTGGTAGGCGATATGCCTTTGGGTTATGCAAAAGAACTATATGTTGCGGAATCTAAGGCGGAAAAGTTGCAACCAATTTGTGAAAAATTGGGGATAGAACCAACCATTGTAGTAGATTTCGTTTTTGATAAACTTACGGATACCGTAACTTCGCAAGGCATTGTTGCAGTTTGCTCTTTACCTGCACAAAAGGAAATTAAGGGCGACGTCGTAATGGTTTTAGACGGTATTTCCGATGCCGGAAATATGGGAACTATCATTAGAACTGCAGTAGCAATGGGAATAGAAGATTTTATTACCATTAATTGTGTTGATCCGTATTCTCCCAAAGTAGTACGTTCTACTATGGGTGGCGTTTATTATGCAAATATAGTTCCTTTTTCTTACGCGAGCGCGTGCGATGCGCTTGCGCAATATAAGGTTGCCATTCTTGATATGGGTGGCGAAAACGTTTTTGATTATACTCCTTCCGTACCTCTTGCATTGGTAGTAGGCAATGAAGCCCACGGCGTAAGTAAAGAGATGCGTGAAAGGGCTGATCAAGTTTTGGCTATACCAATGTATGGCAATAAAATTGAAAGTTTGAATGCTGGAGTAAGTGCTTCAATTGTTCTAAGCGCGATAGCAGACAAACTTAAAAAACACTAAAATTACCTAGGAGATAATTATGTCAGGACATTCAAAATGGGCGAATATTAAAATTAAAAAGGGTAAAACCGATGCTGCTAGAGGTAGCATTTTTACCAAAATTGGTAGAGAAATCGCTGTAGCAGTAAAGGCAGGTGGTCCCGATCCAGCACTAAATAGTAAACTTCGTGACGTTATTGCTAAAGCAAAGCAAAACAACATGCCTAACGATACTATCAATCGTTCTATCAAAAAGGCAAGTGGTGAACTAGGTGCTGTTAACTATGAAGAAATGACCTATGAAGGCTATGGCGCAGGTGGCGTTGCAGTTATCGTTGAAACTTTGACTGATAACAAGAATCGTACTGCTGGTGACGTTAGACACCTTTTTGATAAATACGGTGGCTCTCTTGGTCAAACCGGTTGCGTTTCATTTATGTTTAAAAAGAAAGGCGTTATTATTGCAGAAAAGAACATGGATGAAGATGAACTAATGATGCTTGCTCTAGATGCTGGCGCAGAAGATATAGAGGCAAGTGACGACGTATTTGAAATCTATACTGCAACTAGCGATCTATATAGCGTATCAGATGCTCTTAAGGCAAGTGGCGTAAGCGTTCTTTCTGCAGAAGTAGATATGATTCCAGATAACGAAGTTGATCCAGAAGGACATCTAACAAGCGTTGAAAAGATGATTAACCTTCTTGAAGAACTTGATGACGTACAAAACGTTTATCATAACGCAATTTTACCCGAACCTGAAGACGAGGAATAATAAAATGTTAGTTAAAGAGATTTGTGAACGCACAAAAATACAAGCAAATACGTTTGCCGGCGTTTCTACGAAAACGAAGAATAACGTACTTTTGCGTGCAAAAGAATTGATGCTTGAAAAATGTGAAGAAATCTTATTAGCAAACAAAAAAGATATTGAAAAAGCCGAACAAAATGGTAGAAATGCAGCATTTATAGATAGACTCGCGTTAAATAAAGCAAGGGTTAATCAAATGGCAGAAGGCCTAGATGCAATTATTGCACTTCCCGACCCGGTTGGCGAAATTGTTGAAGAATACGTTTTGCCTAATGGATTAGAGGTAAAGCGTGTTCGCGCACCTCTAGGTGTTATAGGCATCATATTTGAGGCACGTCCAAACGTTTCTATTGATGCAGCGGCTCTTTGCATTAAGAGTGGTAACGGCGTCGTTCTACGTGGTAGTCGCGAAAGCACAAACAGCGTTGGAATGTTGGTTAGTTGTATAAAGACTGCTCTAGAAGAAAATGGTATTTCTGGCGATTTGGTTGGTTTAATAGAAAGCCAAGACAGAGAAGCAACGGCAGAAATGCTTCGTGAAAACAAATATATTGACGTTGTTATTCCACGTGGTGGAGAAGGACTTAAAAAGGTCGTCTTAGCGAATGCAACCATGCCGGTTATCGCTTCTGCCGGTGGCAATTGTCATATTTACGTTGCACCTAGTGCAGATTTGGACATGGCTGTTCCAATTATCCTAAACGCTAAAACTCAACGTCCGTCAACCTGCAATGCTTTGGAGACGTTATTGGTTGATAGAAACGTTGCAAAAGAGTTTTTGCCGATTATATGTGACGCGCTAATTAAGGCAAACGTTGTCGTTAACGGAACTGACGACGTAAAAGCAATTTATAGTGACGTTAACCTAGTAGGTGAAGATGAATTTTCTCGCGAATATGACGATTTAATCATCAAAATTAAGGTAGTAGATGGTCTAGAAGAAGCCATATCACACATAAATAAATATGGCACCAATCATAGTGACTGCATACTTACCAATATGGAATATGATATGGAAAAATTCACCAAAGAGGTTGATAGTTCGGCTGTTTACGTTAACACATCAACAAGATTTACCGATGGCTTTGAACTAGGACTTGGAGCAGAAATGGGAATTAGTACTCAAAAACTGCACGTTCGTGGTCCAATAGGTTTAAGGGAATTGACGAGTGTAAAGTACGTTGTCAAGGGAAAAGGACAACTTAGGAAATAATAGGGGGTATAAAATGAGGAAAATAGCAGTACTTACAAGTGGTGGAGATGCCCCTGGCATGAATGCAGCCATAAGAGGCGTTGTGCGTTGTGCATGTAGTAGAGGAATGGAAGTTTATGGCATTGAGCGTGGTTATTTAGGTTTAATAAATGGTAACCTATATCGTATGGATAGCCGTTCCGTATCCGATACTATTCACAAGGGTGGAACCATTCTAAAAACCGCAAGATGCCCAGAGTTTAATACTGAAGAGGGTATCAAAAAGGGTGCAGACGTTTTAAACGCATATGGTATAGAAGGTCTTGTTGTAATAGGGGGCGATGGCTCTTTTAAAGGAATGAGAGATCTTTCTAACAAGCATGGTATTATTTGTATGGGTATTCCTGGAACTATTGATAACGATTTAGGATATACCGATTATACCCTTGGGTTTGATACGGCAGTTAATACCGTACTTGATGCAATGAACAAAATTAGAGATACCATGACTTCCCATGATCGTGCTTGTATCATTGAGGTTATGGGTAGACACTGTGGTGACATTGCATTATATTCTGCAATTGCAGGTGGAGCTGAAAGTGTATTAGTTCCAGAACTTCCTTTTAGCATAGATGATATTTGCGATAAAATGAAAAAGAATATCATTAAAGGGAAGATTTCCGACATCATAGTTTTAGCAGAAGGTGTTGGCAATTGTTCGGATTTGAAGAAAGAGATAAGCGAACGCACGGGTATAACTATTAGAACGGTTAAACTAGGCTATATTCAACGTGGTGGCACACCTTCTATGCAAGATAGAGTTTTGGCTGCTCGTTGTGCAGATAGAGCCGTTGAACTATTGTTTAATGATAGTAAAGATTCTAGGGTGATCGGCATAAAGAAAAATGAAATTATTGATTTACCCATAGATGAAGCATTGGAAATAAAAAAAGTATTTAATAAAGAGATGCTTGAAGTAGCATCAAGATTGGCACACTAATAAAATAACACTTAAGGAGAATTACAGTATGAAAAATTTAGTAGGCGCATGTATGTTTGGACAATCCGGTGGTCCTACCTCAGTTATTAACGCAAGTGCAGCAGGTGTATTCATTGAAGCACTTGAACAAAAGAATATAACCGCAGTTTATGGTGCTGCTCATGGTATTAAGGGTATCCTTGAAGAAGATTTTTATGATATCGGACAAGAAGATATGGAAGAACTTCTTCTTTTGAAGAACACTCCTTCTTCTAGCCTAGGTTCCGTAAGATATAAACTTAAGGATTCTAGCGTTGATGATACCGATTATAAGAGAATCCTTGAAGTTTTCAAAAAGTATAACGTTCGTTATTTCTTCTACAATGGTGGTAACGACTCCATGGATACCTGCAATAAAATAAGCAAATATCTCTTTAAGAGTGGATATGAATGCAATATTATAGGCGTACCAAAGACCATAGATAACGACCTTTATGGAACCGACCATTGCCCTGGATACGGTAGTGCCGCAAAGTACGTTGCAACCACGCTAATGGAACTTAACCTTGATGCAAAAGTATACGACAAGGGTCAAGTTGCAGTTGTAGAAATTATGGGAAGAAATGCTGGTTGGTTGACTGCTGCTGCTGCTCTTGCTGATTACAAAGGCCTTGGCGCAGATCTTATTTATCTACCCGAAGTACCTTTCTCAGTAGAAAAGTTTGTTGCCGACGTTAAGAACGTAATGGACAAAAACAATGGCAAATGTATCGCTTGTGTATCCGAAGGTATCCGCGATAAGGATGGTAACTTTATAGTTGAAACTCTATCTGCTGCTAAAGCAAAAGACGGATTTGGTCACACTCAACTTGGTGGCCTTGCTGCACAACTTGCTGACCTCATCAACCAAAAATTTGGTGTTAAAGTTCGTGGTATTGAATTTAACCTAATGCAACGTTGTGGTGCACACCTTGCTTCCGGTACCGATATAGAAGAAGCATTTACCGCAGGTCGTACTGCAGTTAAGGCTGCTTGTGAAGGCGAAACCGATAAGATGGTTGTATTTGAACGTGATATGAGTGATGGTACCTATAAGTGCATTTATAAATTAATGCCTGTAGAATTTGCTGCTAACACCGAAAAGAAAGTTCCCATGGAATGGATTAACGAAGAGGGCACTGGCTTAACTAAAGATTACGTTGAATATGCACTTCCTCTTATCCAAGGTGCAAGCAACTCTCCTTTAGAAGATGGTCTACCTAAGTTTGCAAATCTCAAGAAAGTAAGCGCAAAGAAGTAATAAATGGCAAAAAAAGTGCTTGGTAAAAAGGCAATAGCCTTAATAATAGTTCTCGCAGTTTTAGTAGTTGGTGGAGGATGCTTTGGAATTACTTATGCAGTATTGCATAGGCAACTTGAGGCGCCAACACCATCTATAAGCGCGATTACTGCCGAGCCCGATTATACAATTGATATCGCTTGGAATAAAGTGTCCGGCGCAGAGTATTATTCCTTAGAATACAAACATTCTTTATACCCCGATGAAACTATTGAGGTAAGCAAAATAGGTGGTACTTCATATAGTATTAAAAGGGTTAAAGGTACCATAGAGTTTAGGGTTAAAAGTATTGGTAAATATGCTTCCAATACGTCAGAATTTAGCGAATGGATTAAGTATGACGTTGATCCGTTAACCTTGGATACCTTTAGAGCATTTAATTTTAGCGTAGTAGAAGGTAAGGGCTATCTAATAGATATGGATAGTTTTAATGCCATTAACTACGTATACAAAGGAAATAACTATACCGTTAATTACTATGAAATTGCCGTTCATTCAACTGAAGAAAATGTTACGCTTGAAGAAATTCAGTGTCAAACCTATTCGTTAACACAACTTGAAGAGGGCATATATTTCAATTTTGCTCCGGGAACGTGGAACGTTTATGCAAGACCCGTTTTATACGTTGAAATTAATGGAATTAAGGACTATACACAAGCAGAAGGATTGTATGATCTATATGATGAAAATATTGACTATACGACGTTTCAACTAATAGTATGATTAGAGATGATTTAAGAAACATAGCAATAATAGCCCACGTTGACCATGGCAAGACTACCTTGGTTGATGCAATGTTGCATCAAGGTGGCGTTTTCCGCGACAATCAAGTTGTAGAAGAATGCGTAATGGATAATAACCCCCTAGAAAGGGAACGTGGCATAACGATTCTAGCAAAGAACACCTCATGTATGTACAAGGGTGTTAAAATAAACGTAGTTGATACTCCTGGGCACGCTGATTTCTCTGGCGAGGTAGAAAGAGTGCTCAAAATGATCAACGGCGTTGTACTACTTGTAGACGCTTATGAAGGTCCGATGCCTCAAACGAGATTCGTTCTTCAAAAGGCTTTAGAGATGAATCATAAGATCATCATTTGTATCAATAAGGTTGATAAGCCAGACGCTCGTCTTGCAGAGGTTTTAGACGAGGTATACGAACTCCTAATTGACCTAAATGCAACGGATGAACAATTAGATAGCCCCATCGTTTACTGCTCAGGAAGGGCTGGTACAGCCTCATTATCTGCATCTACTCCTGGCACCAATCTAGCACCCTTATTTGATACTATTTTAGAGCACATAGATCCTCCACAAGGCGAAGAAGAGGAGCCTCTACAAGTATTAGTATCGGCTATTGATTACAATGAATACGTAGGCAGAATAGCAATAGGTAGAATAGAACGTGGTGTCATGCAAGCCAACACCGAAGTCGCAGTATGTAACTATCATGACGATAAAGTGTACAGGTCAAAAATAACCAATATATACCAATTTGCAGGTTTGTCTAAGCGAACAGTAGAAACGGCTAAAGTTGGCGATATAGTAAGTTTTAGTGGCATAGAAAACGTTACCATAGGTGAAACTATTTGTTCACCCTTAAACGTGGAACCTATAAGTTTTGTAAAGATTTCCGAACCTACTTTGCAAATGTTGTTTGCAGTAAACGATAGCCCATTTGCTGGTAAAGAAGGTAAGTTTGTAACTTCTAGACATCTGCGTGCAAGACTATATAAGGAATTACTAAAAGACGTTTCTCTTAAAGTAGACGATGGTGAGAGAGCAGATAGTTTTATAGTATCGGGAAGAGGTGAAATTCATCTATCTATCTTGATAGAAAATATGCGTAGAGAAGGGTATGAATTCCAAGTATCTACACCTAAAGTTATTAACAAGGAAATAGATGGAGTTCTTTCTGAACCTATGGAAAGATTGTACGTAGACGTACCCACCAAATAAGTCGGAGGCCAAGCGGTCTTAGGAAGACAACTGGG
>JAZSKG010000026.1:0-6084 GCA_045534735.1 Candidatus Stercoripulliclostridium sp. | reverse complement strand
TAAGGTGTAGTTACCATTGGCTATACTGGTTATTTCTGCCTCATAATCACCTGCATCTATAGCCTCTGCAGA
Source organism: Candidatus Stercoripulliclostridium sp. (assembly GCA_045534735.1). Taxonomy (GTDB): domain Bacteria; phylum Bacillota; class Clostridia; order Christensenellales; family DTU072; genus Stercoripulliclostridium_A. The sequence goes on along the minus strand of JAZSKG010000026.1, from coordinate 6,012 downwards.
GTCGGTTAGGTATCCTACGTTTACAACGTCGCCGTCACAAGCATTAGATACGCTTGCCGTTACACCTTGTACTTCGCCGTTATAGGTTAGTGCTGGTATATTCCACTCAATAGTAACGGGACGAGCAGTAATGGTCCAAGTGAAGGTTACGTTTTCGGGGAGGACGTAGTTATTATTGGAAAGGTCGGTAACTTTTGCAGTATAACTACCAACGTAAACTCCAACGTATGCTTGGGAAATAGTAATGTCGCAAGTATCTTCCCCTATTAATCCGGTTGCCGTTGCAGTTACTTGGTATTCGTTTTTGGAGTAAACAACAGAAGTAACGGCTTCACCCAAAATAAACCAACTAATGCCAATTTCCTTTTGGGTAATCGTCCAATTGGTATCGTTATCTACCAAGTGGTAATTTGCGCTTAAAGTTCCCTCTAGAGTTGCAACTGAATAATAGTCACCAACAACGGTTGCAGAAAGATCGCCACTAAGTGCAACTACTACGTTTTCTTCGTCGCCAGATACTACTCCATTTAGGGTAGAAGAAATATTATGGGGTTCACTAGTATATTCAGTAGAAAGGGAAGTGTTGCCATCAAGAGCCCAAGTAAGAGTTAATTCTTTGGTACCTATGCTCCAGTCGCACTCTAAGTTATCTACGCCCACAAGCGAATAGTTAGAATTGGAAAGAGTAATTACTTTTGCAGTATATGAACCTACAATAATTGCTTGCTCGGTGCCCTCTTCATAAATAGGAGTTACATCGTCGCCTTCAAAATTATTGGTAACGTATGCAGATATTCCTTGTGATAAACCATTATAAGTTAGAGTAGGTACGTTCCAAGCAAGAACAACGGGAAGAGCAGTTATGCTCCAAGAGAAGGTTAAGTCTTCCGGGAGTTTATAATTGCTGTTGGAGAGTGCAACTACTTCTACGTCGTACGTATCAACGTTGGTTGCTTTGTCGGTACCCTCTAGGGTTAGTAGGCATTGGTCGTCGCCTACTAGGTCGGTAGCTGTTGCAGTTACTTGGTACTCGGTCTTAGCATAGGTTATGGTATTCAAGTTATTATTGTTTAGTAGCCACTCTATACCGATTTCTTTAGTGGTAATAGTCCAGGATTTAGTGGTTTCAACGGACAAATGATAGTTACCACTTTGTGCGCCACCAAGAGCAATCGTTACTTGATAATCTAGAGTAGTGGGAACGTTCTTTTCAATGGTGTTTCCGGTCAAGGTATAGTTTACTTCGTCACCACCTACTATGCCGTTTATAATTGCGCTAATTTCATGATCTTCGCCGTCATATTCTAAGGAGAGAACTTCGCTTTCGTCTAACAACCAAGTTAAAGTTAATCCTTTAGTGGTAATAGTCCAAGACTTAGTGGTTTCAACGGATAAATGATAGTTGCCACTTTGTGCGCCACTAAGAGCAATCGTTACTTGATAATCGCCTGAGGTAGGAACGTTCTTTTCAATGGTGTTTCCAGTCAAGATATAGGTTACCTCGTCGCTATCTACTATGCCGTTTATGGTTGCGCTAATTTCATGATCTTCGCCGTCGTATTCTACGGAGAGAACTTCACTTTCATCTAATAACCAAGTTAAGGTTAATTCTTTAGTGTTAATAGTCCAAGACTTGGTGGGTTCAACGGACAAATGATAGTTGCCACTTTGTGCGCCACTAAGTGTAATGGTCGTTTCATAGTTACCTGCATCAGTTGCACTTACGTCACCATTTAGGTTATATAATACTTCGTCGGTAACTACTATACCTTGAACGTCTGCAGAAATGACGTGTGCTTCGCCGTTGTATACTTTAGTAAATACGTCACCATCATCTAGCGCCCAAGTGAGGGTTAATTCTTTAGTAGTAATAGTCCAAGACTTAGTGTCGTCGTCAGACAAATGATAATTATCTTTATCTTCGCCAACAAGAGCAAAAATTGCTTCGTACGTTCCGGCGTCTTTTGCCGTACCTACACCGGAAAAGTTATAGGTTACGTCATCACCTTCTATAGCGCCGTTTATTGCTGTGGTAATTTCGTGATCTTCGCCATCATATTCTGCGGAAAGAACCTCACTACCGTCTAGCAACCAAGTTAAGGTTATTTCTTTAGTGGTAATGCTCCATTCTTGAGAGATTTCGCCAACAATATTATAGTTAACGAGGTCCTCACCTGCAAAATACATAACTACTTCGTTGGTAGAAACAGATTCTCCGGAAGCAATTCCCATTAGGCTATGCTCAACGTCATCTCCGTCTACTATTCCTTCTACGTTTGAAGTAAGCGTATGAATTTCGCTATCATATTCCTTAACGAACACGTCACCACCGTCTAGTGCCCAAGTGAGAATTATATCCTTGTGTGCGATACTCCAAGGGAATATTTTATTTGAGCCCAAACTATAGTTATCGTGAGTAGTCGTAACGTTTATAACGTATTCGCCTGCATTTCTATTGACGTTATTTTCATATATGAGTTCGGGAACTTCGTCAACCAAACCGGTATCTACGCGCGTTACAAGTGCGCTTTCATCTAGAGTAGTAACAAAGGTAATGGTTGAGCCGTCATAGGTAAACGTAGTTCCGTAAGCGTAATCTTGATACTCGCCGTCGTTTACTTTATACTGCCATGCACCGGTACCATTTATAGCCTTTTTAGCAATAGAGTAATCCTTATTTACAAGAGCATTTTCGCAAGTATAGTTAAGGTTTTCGTTGCCATCTTCATAGTAGACCTTACCATCAAATGCAAGTGTGTAGTCGCCGGCATCTATGGTTTCGCCGGTAACGTGTACAGAGTTTTCTGCACCAAATTCATAAGAGGTAGAGCCCGTTACGGTGTACGATTTTCCAAGTAAAATGGTTTCCCCTGAAAGGAAGGTTACTATAAACTTAACTTCTTCGCTTTCTAGTAGCCCATCAACACTTAAAGTTGGATATTGATATTGACCATTGTATACGTAATCATTTACGTCTTCCCAAGAATAAGTTATGGGCTTAGGAGAAATAGTAAATGTGACTGCATCTGATAACGTATCGGAAGAAAGTGATACGTTACCAAGCAAGCCTAAAACGTCTAATTCTGCCGTAACGCATAGTTTATAATCCCCACTCTCGGTTACGTAATATAATACGTGTTCGTCGGGATTAGAGAAAGTAACGTTTACCCCTTCTGCCGTTTGCCATACGCTAGAAAGGGTAACCCCTCTTGATTCAACTCCAACGTGGCTAAAGGTAAACTTGTCGTCTAAATTAATGCTACCACTAGCATACTGAACAGATTCTATGCTATCCGATTTTACAAAAGAGACAGGTGCTAGGTCGTGTCTATAACCCACTATAAGGGCATTAGTGGTACTTGTGGAGGCAAGAGGCACCCAGTCGCCCGGGCTTCCCAAGACACCTCCCAGCATATTCATAATTCCATTATCTACAAATCCGTCGTGATTATTTACAATAGCATTGACGGTAGAAAGTTCCGGTACCGAACCATTTTCAAAAGAGGAAGCCCCTCGCCACTTAGGTGCAAAATTAGTACCATCGGAATACAAATCATAGGTCGCAATAGGATATTGCTTCTTTTTCCAAATTGCATAATATTTTACGTCGGTTGCGCCCTCTGGGAAAGTAAGAGAATAATTTCCTTCAACAGGGTTTTCTAGGTCGGTAGTCCAACCGGCAAATTCATAACCGGGATAAGTCCAAGGAGCACTGGTCATATCTCTGAATGAATTGCTAAAAGACTTAATGGAAACTTCTTCACTCTCCTCTGGAGTGCTATAAGGACTATTTGCATTAAGATTTAAGTCATAATCTTGCTTAAAAGTAGAATTACCACTTGCATCTAATCCTTCTACCTTAAACGTGAGTGAACTAATTAAAGCATAATGTTCACAATATTTAGTAGCATTTCCCCCACTGGTATAAAAGCATGCGCGAAAACCTACTCTAAAAGCACTAATACCATTACCAGTATTAACACTGGAAACTAGAGAGTCGTTTATCGTATAATTAGCATTGCTCCAGGCTGTAGTGCTACTATTATATCCTGAGTTAGCATTACAATTTAACGAAGCACTATTAGTTGTGTTGTCGGCGAGGCCACCAGCAAGACCAGTAAAATTAGAAGTGGTTTTCCCTCCAGAAACTCCAAATGAGAAATTGTTTCCCATGCTTCCTATACCTTCTTCTATGCCTCCCCACCAGAAACAAGCACGTCCACCAGAAGCACTTTTTGTGTTTCTAACGCCAACATGGGCAGTACCTGTAACAGTAATCTTAACTTGAGATACTGCGCTAGATAAAATCAATTGTCTTAATGATCCATCAAATCTAACGGACAAAACCATTCCACTATGTAAATATCCGTTACTTGCGTTTCCTGCATTTTTATAAAACCCAAAGCCAGTATGTCCATTTACTGTAAATTGCCCACCACTAATTGAATTGCTATCTATGGTTCGATATTCAAAAGCCTCGTTGCTTTCAGTAATAGAGTATTCAACGTTTGGTTCATAAATCTTATTCCTAGTGTAGTCTTTTATGTCTTGATAAGGAGAATAACAAGTAACTCTAGTTGCATTCCAAGGGATATATTTAAGCCCTTCAAATGACTCTTCTGCCATTGTAGTTTGGTTGATACGATAACCACTTACTTGCCAAGCCCCTTGAGTCCAGTAAACGTTACTAGAAGAACCTTCTCCACTTCTTCTTACGTTAGGCATATCTGCTTCTGGCATACCAACACCATAGTAAATAGGTGTATTTGTATCAAACACTTCACCATCAAAATATAATGTACCATGAGGAGCATCCCACGTTACTTGAATTTGAGCAGAGGTCCATTCTCCTATTAAAGTAAAATCACCACAAACACCATATAGTTTCCAGTTGTTGGTCTTTGCGTTACTTCCGTTAAGAACGTTATCTAATGCTATCTTTTGACCATTAAGTTCTCCGGAAGTGTATAAGGCATATACGTTTTCCAGCACTTCACCTGCACTTCTAAGTGAAGTTACCGTAAACTCTGCATCGGTATATGGAGCAATACTATCCCCTTCTACCAGCACGGCAGTCATATCGTCTTGATAATCTTCATTAACCCCAAAAGTTATGCTTTCTAACAACTGGGTTTCGCCCTCTGCACGTGCCACAACGTTACTATTGATTTTAAGTCCCAAACCCAAAGTGAGGGCTAAAACTACTAGTACGAGAGCCACTACAAATGCGAGTGAATAAACTACTTTTTTAATGGTTTCAGTGTAAGTCATCTCAATACCTCATACGTGCGCGCTTGCGAGCGCAGTTTATAAAAGCATTAAACTATTTAATTATAGATATGTCAATACAATTTACTAAAAAATTACAAATGGGATTATAGTAAACAATAATAAAAATGCGCCGAGTGGCGCTTTCGTACAAAAATCTAATCTATCTTGTTACAACTTCCTTCATAAATTCCAAGGTGCTTTCCACGGTCTTTTCACGTTGTAATACCTTTTCATTTTCACCAAGAGGTCCATCCTTAAAAGTAGAAAGAACTGCATCATTGTCCATGGTACTAAAACTCATGTGACAACCTTCTAACATAATAGATTCGGTTTCTAGTGGAAGTCGCGTTTTAGCATCATCTTTCATAGCCTTTGTAAGCACCCCGTCTTTAGTCGCTTCTAGGAGTAAAGTGGGAAGAGAGGTATCCTTTATGCTATCCTCTCCATAACAAAGTGGTGCGTACAAAATAGTACCTGCAACCACCTCTTTGTTTTCCATACTTCTCCTAACTGCAGCGCCTCCACCTTGGGAATGTCCACCTACGAAAAACTTAACGTTTGGGTATCTTTCAAACGCTAGTTCGGTTTCTAAATAGAACATATATGCAAGCCCAAGTTTTACTTTTGGTAGAACTACAACGTAGCCTTCTTTTGCTAAAGCATCAGCCAAATACTCGTAATGCTCGTAGGGTATTGCCGTACCAATATAGAAGATTAAACCATACTTTGGTGTCACGCCTT
>JAZSKG010000224.1:0-6179 GCA_045534735.1 Candidatus Stercoripulliclostridium sp. | reverse complement strand
TATCTAGAATCTTAAGACCCAGTTCGGTAGAAGCCTTTTCTCTAAGCAAGGGGGTTGCGATTTCGGTAAATACCTTTTGTGGTGCCTTTAGTATTTGAGTAGGAACTTCGGCATCGGTCTTTGCCTTAATCTTGGTCTTAAAGAGTCCCCACCAAGCCTTATCGCACTTGTCGTTTCTTGCAATAATGTTGTTAAACTCAACTTCTGCAAGTTTCCATTTGCCGTGGGTAAGTCTGTTTTCGCCTTCGTCAAGGTCTCTTTCTTCGGTAGGGCTAATCTTAACCGATACCTTACTTGCAGTACCACCTATGGTAACACGGGGAGAACTTGCGTAGCCGAATTCTTCGTTTTCTTCAAAGTTAGTGTTAACCTTCTTGGTTGCTATTAGGGAAGCAAGACCTTTAGAAGATTTTACAAGAGGTTGAATTTTCTTTTCAAGTTGCTCTAGGTACTTACTGTTGTAGCAGTCAACGTTAGGCATTTGACGGCTATAAAGAGCAGTGGGTAGCCACATGTTCTTTTCATAAACGAAAATTAATGAATTAGCCTTTTTAGCACCCTTATCTATTTGATATAGGTATCTTCTCCACTCGTTTTGTACCCATTGTGCAGTAATGTTTTCTTCACTGAAGCCAACCAAAATCATTACCATAGAAGTGTTAAGAGCCTTCAAAATTCTGGGTTCGTACTTTTCACCTTCTATGCCGGTATCTTTACCTATGGATACGGGTGAGAAGAATACGTTATACTTATCCTTCAAGTGGTCGTAAATTTCACAAGCCTTTTTGTATTCGTTGGTGTCTACCACTCTTTCTCTGTCGCCTACCTTAACCCTTTCACTCTTCTTAAAGGAAATGAATATATCGTAGGGTTTTTCCTTCTTCATAAGTTCAAAGAAGGCTTTAAGTAGTTTGTCCAGTTCGTCGCCCTTTTCCTTGTAACGACCTAGGTCGCTATCGTTTACGGCAAACTTACAAGCGCTCAAATAATGCTCGTCCTTAAGGATACTGCTGTGGTCGCTACCGGGATAACTAAAGAAAGTGGGCTTATATTTTCCCTCTTCTTCCACGTAAACAACGCCGTATCTGGTGAGGAGCATTTGCCAATGTGCCTCGCTGTTTTCGGGTTGAGTCTTAAGTAGAAGTTCACAAGCCTCTTCAGCCTTAATGAACTCACGCATTTGACGAAGTTTTATGATTTCTTCTATCTCTTCGTTGTAGCCCTCAACCACGCCATGATAAACGGTACCACAATATTTACAAACGTAACCACCCTGTCTATTGGGAACGAGTTCGCCTGCGCATTGAGTACACTTTGTCATTGCTACTAATTCACTCATTACTTACCTCTCTCCTATTTTTGAACGAACTAATTATTTTCATCAGTCCATTCCATTAATTTTTCTATATCTGCCTTTTGTACGGAAGATTTAATCTCTTCAAAGGCCTTATCAAAGTCTTCCTTAAGGATAACCTTTTCGCCCGTCTTGATGCCACGGATAATGGATATTTCCTCTATCTTATCAAGAAGGTTGGTGATATCCGAGCAGTTGAAGCCTTCGGTTTTTTCCACTATTTCTTCATAAGGGATATCGGCACTAACCTTAACTACACCCTGTCCCATAAGTTTTGCAAGACGATTTTCTACAATGTAATTTCTTGCCTCGCTATCGGGTAAGCCAACGTAAATTCTCGTTCCGAATCTACCCGGTCTTATGAATGCGCTGTCTATGTCCCAAGGCTTATTGGTTGCGGCAACAAGGAATAGAATGTTGCCGGTGGTTTTACCATAACTTTCTATGCCCTGGAGTTGTGAAAGGAACTCGGAGCGCAATTGTTTAGCATATTGGGAACGGGTATTTTTGGGAGAAATGGAGTCCATTTCGTCAAAATATACAACTGCACAAGGGAATTGTCTTGCTTGAGCAAAGAGTGCTCTAACTGCCTTTTCCGATTGTCCTGCCCCTTGGTGTAAGAGGTCGGAAGGTTTAACGGAGCAGAACTTTGCGCCTATCTCGTTAGCGATAGCGGCAGCAATCATAGTCTTACCTGTTCCGGGAGGTCCGTAAAGGAGCAATCCGCCGCCACTCTTTTTGACGTAGCCTTTAAAGGCTTCTGCGTTTTTGAGGGGTAGGAGTACCTTTACGTTAACCGCCTCTTTTACGGAATCCAAACCTGCAACGTCGTCAAAGGTAATGGTGGGAAGGCTGTCCCAATCAAACTTAAACTCGCTGTCAAATACGGCGCCGTTTTCCAAGATTTTATCTTCCGGAGTTTCCATCTTTTCCTCTACTTGAACGGGTAGAGCCTCTTTGGGTGCTACGGGGGTAGAGGGAGTCGCCCTATTATTCTTATTGATGCGAGGCAACTCTAAGTCAGCGGAAATAATGGTAGTTAAATCGTCGTCGGTTGCATCTTTTAGACCTACCACTCTTCTGGATTGACGTGTTACTATACCTTCAAAGAGGTTTCTTACGTCACGGCCGTTTGCGAACTCATTGGTTCTATATTCGTAAACTTCCTTTAGGTAGTCGCGTACGATTTCACGAGCCTCGGGAGTAAGTTTATATTGGTTCTTTTTGCAAAGCCCTTCAAATATATTAAAGAGTTCGGTTGCAGTATAGTCGTCAAACTTAATAAAGGTATTAAATCTGGAGCGCAAACCTTGGTTACTGCGTATAAAGTTCTCTATGGGTTCCTCGTAACCTGCTACTATAACGGCTAGGTCGTTACGGTTGTCTTCCATATACTTTAGCATGGTGTCTATGGCTTCTTGACCGAACTCTCCGCCTTGAGTTAGGGAGTATGCTTCGTCTATGAATAGCACGCCACCTTGAGCCTTTTTGAGGACCTCTTGGGTTTTAATAGCAGTTTGTCCCACGTAGCCTGCAACCATATCGGGCTTGGAAACTTCCACCAGATGCCCCTCGGTTACTATGCCTAAAGCGCAATAAATCTCCGACATAATACGCGCAACGGTGGTTTTACCGGTGCCGGGGTTGCCGGAGAATACCATGTGATAGGTTACGTCCGGAATGGCTAGACCTCTTTCCTCTCTTTTCTTGAATGCTTGGATTTGGTCTACCCATGCGTTTACTTGACGTTTAACTCTACCTAAGCCCTCTAGGGAATTAAGTTTTTTAAGTGCTTCTTCTAAAGATACCTTCTTTTGTACTTTGGGTTTTGCCTCTTCACTTTGGCTCAAGTTTCCTTGGGGTTGAACGTTAAGACCCTTTGCTACGTCAATGAGGTTTTGGGCGCGTGCAAATCTTACCTTTTGCATTTCGCCCTTACTCTCTTTAGCAAGTTTAATCATTTGTTCAGCAGCAAGAATATAAAACTTCTTAGCATTTGTGAAGTCCTTGGCCTCTTGACAAAGTTTGGCTTTCTTTAGATAAACTTCAAAGGTTTGGTATAAAAGTTCTGTATTTGCCATAATTCTACATTAAGCCCATTTGCTTCTTGAGTGCTTCTATTTCGCTTTCCATGGAGGCGCTTGCATCTACCTCGCCACCGATTTCATTAATCATCAACTTTTCTATTTCTGCGTTATCGCTGGCGCTGGACATGGAAGAAGTGCCGGTTTCAAAGGCTGCTTGGGTGCTATCCATAAAGTTTTCTAGGTTCATGGTTTGTACTTCTTGTGCAACCATTGCTTCTGCAAATTGCTTTTCTACCTTACGGAAATCCTTTTCTTTGCTTAGTTTAACCATATCCTTACTTAAGGAACTCATGCCCTTTAGGAACTCGGTGGTCATGACGGTCATATCTTTCATTTGGGAGGTGATTTCAAAGTTGAGTTTCATTTCATAAACTCTCTTTTGTTGCGCCATGGTCATCTTTAGTCCGTTTAGAGCAAGGTTGTATTGGGCGTCTAGTCCCCTTTCCTTTGCTTCCTTGCCGGCTCTGATGTAAACTTCCTTTTGCTCCTCAAGTTTTTGTATTTGCTTGTTCATGGAGTTGATGGTTTGCTTAATAAGCATTCTCTTTTCTATTTCTTTATTCTTGCCAAAAGCCATAATTATTTCCTTTCTATCAATCCTTCTAAATCATCAATGCTGGGAACTTCTTCGGGTGAGAAGGTAACGTCAGCAAGCATATCTTCGGTTTCAAACATAGCGAGAAGTTCGGTGTCTTGGGATTTTGCGCCGTAAATTTCGTCGTTACCAAGGTAGGACTCTTCCACACTTCTGAATACTTCGTCTGCAGAAGTTAAAACGTTTTCTGCTTCCACTCTGGTATTAAGAGCCTTGTTCAAAAATACTGCCAAACCCTTTTGGTCGGAAAGTAGTTTTGCTAGAGGCATCTTGGAATTGTTCTTGAAGAAACCGTTGTCGTCAATAGCCCTCTTCAACTTATTGAGAAGTTGAATGTTGTACATAAGATAGGTTGCGCGCTGAATGTTTACTTGACGGTCAGCCTTAACTGCGTTTATCTTTTTGGCGATAAATACACGCATATCGTTGCTTTTTTCAGCCTTGCCCTTTGCCATTAGCGCATCTATTTTAGATTGGGAGGACATTATATCGGTTTCAAGGTCGTTTAGTTCCCTTTCCAAACTGCAAATGGAATCTACAACCTCTTCTCTTGTCAATTTGTCGTATTTGCTTTTAAAAGGCCACATATTTATTCCTCACTAGTTTAGTGCTTTTCTTTCTGCTATCTTGAGTTTTAGTTCTCTAATGATACCGTCCATCTTGGCTTGAGCCTTATCGCCCTCTTTTGCCTTAACGATTTCAATCTTGAGGTCGTCAATAAGGTTTCTGATTTTCTTGTCAAGGTCGTATGCCTTGGAGTCAACTAGAGGGTTAATGTACTTTACTTCTTCTTGTAGGAGTTTAAGTACTTCTACCATTTCTTCGGTAGCAATGGACTTTAGAGCGCCGATAGCATCTGCGTTCTTTTCTATGAGTTCTCTATCGTTCATGTTCTTTTGAGCATCAGTTTTTCTTCTAAATAGACACATATTTCCTACCTCCTAATATTAAAGTTTTTTACCACAGGTACTGCAGAACTTAGCAGATGAAGCAACTTCAGCGCCACAGTCGGGGCAAATGTTCTTCTTGTTGCCTAGTTTATTGCCACAGTTGGGGCAGAATGCACTGGTGTTTTCTACGCTATGTCCACATTGGGGGCAGAAGGATGCGCCTTTACCCTTAGATGCACCAACGGAATCATAGTAAGCCTTTCTATCTTCTTTATCTAGGTTCAATACGTACTTTTCACGATCCCATTGTTTGTCGTCTAGTCTTTCTAGTTCGCCGAGTACTTCCTTAGCCTTTTCTTCCTTAATCTTGGTTTCAAGAACGGTTTCTACCTTTTCTTTGTCTTCTTCGCTGATTTGGAATGCGCTAATAATGAAGTCAACGAGTTCAATACCCCAACTTCTGCCAAACTTATCTGCAAGTTCTTTGCCAACTAGTTGAGCAATACGTCTTCTGTTAGCGTCAAAACTATCGTAAGAGATATTATTATCGGTTACAACGTTTAGGAATACGTCTGCAAAAGCATCTACAACTTCTGCACGGAATCTATTGGTAAAGTCGTCAAGGTCAAATTCCTTTCTTACGCCAACAACTTTACGGAAGAATTGTTCAGGGTTAGAAATAGAAATGCCAAATTGTCCACTTGCACCAAGAGAAACAACTTTTGCACTAGCAGGATCTCTATAGGTTAACTTAGTGGGAGTGCCCCAGAAAATGATAACGGAAGTTTCCTTAGGCATATAGATAACTTCAACGGAGAAGCCCTTTTTCCACTCTTTTGCTTCTGATCTATTATCAAAAACGTCGTAGGAACCGCTCTTATAGTGACGGCAATCAGCACCACCCTTAATTATCATAGCAGTATGAGTAAAGGGAACTTCAATCTTAGCATCTTTAGTAGTGATAACGTCGTTTACTCTAACGAAGAGAACGCTATTGTCGTTAATACTAGCATTGCAAAGGTTTTGTTCAAACTTGATGATTTGGTCTTTACTAAATAATCCCATATGTCCTCCAAAATGAAAAATGATTTTTTATGTTGATAATTGTAGAATTTTGACAATTCCACGTATAATTATACACACATACGCGCGCAATGTCAACACGCAATTATAATATGCCGGGAAAAGAAGTAAAATGCAGAATGAATTTTAAGTGCGGAGTGCGGAACGGCTTCATTTCGCTTCGCTTCACT
>JAZSKG010000244.1:0-2396 GCA_045534735.1 Candidatus Stercoripulliclostridium sp. | reverse complement strand
TGCCGCTTTCTATATCCCACAAAAAATATAACGGGTTTCCGTTATGCTTATAAGTGAAGGTATGAACCATGATTTAAATAGAAATTAGTCTTGATTCTTAATGGTCTTGTTGATTTTTTCTTCCTTAGCGCAAGCTTGGTTACCTACGGTGCAAGAAGTTTTGCAAGCAGATTGACAACTAGCTTGGCATTCGCCACAGCCGATTTCATGGTTTTTGGTAAGGGATTTCTTAGTTACGATTTCGATATGCTTCATAAAAAGCCTCCGTGAATTTTAATTTATGCTTTTATTATATATAGATATTTCATAAATTGCAAGTCATATCTTAAAAATATATAACATAAATTCTTTGTAAGGAGAAAAAATGAAAGTTGCCAAAATTAATTTAAAGGGAATATTTGATAAAAACAACCTAAAAGATCTAATTAGAACCACTCTATTTGCATTGATAATCACACTGGTTGCAGTGCTAATTTTTGGAATTATACTAAAATTCATTGACCTCTCAAATGATATTGTAATGCCAATTAATCAAGTAATAAAAGTCGTAAGTATACTAGTTGCTAGTTTACTCGGGGTAAAACAAAAAAGTCATGGTGCAATTAAGGGAGCGCTTTGCGGACTACTTTATACTTTAGTTTCAATATTCATTTTTCTAATTCTTGGTAATTCCTTGAAGGATAGTTTTAGTTTAATAGACCTCTTGATGGGTACCATCATAGGTGCAATTTGTGGAATTATAGCAATAAATACGGGTAAAAGAAGGATTTAACTAAAGAAAGGTACAAAAAGAAGCCCACTATTTTGAGTGGGCTTCTTTCATCGTTAGTATTAAAGTTTAGAACGAACAGCGTTTTTAACTATTACAACGTTAACGGGATTTTCATCAGTACCAACGTTTACGGTATAACGATCGGTATCGGTATTAATTTCAGTAATAGTTCCAATGAAGCCACCAATGGTCATGATTTTATCACCAACGGTAATGCTGTTCATCATATCTTGCATTTTTTTCTTTTGTTTTCTTTGAGGAATAACGGTCATAACGATCATGATAACAAAAAATACTGCAAGTATTACGATCATAACCCAGTTGTTTCCGCCTTCACCAGCTAATAAATTAAACATATTTTGCTCCTTATTGTTTCATTCTTTGTGTATAATACCATATAAAAAGATATTTTGCAACACTATTTTTTATAATTTAGATTAATTTAGCATTAAAACGAATTACTTGATCCTATAGTCGGCCATTAATTCATTGCGTAAATCAAGCAGTCTATCTTGCCATATTGCTTCTTTGATTTTTGCAGTTAGTCTATGCAAGAAATGGATATTATGGATAGAAAGAAGTCTACCACCGAGTATTTCGTCGGTATTTATTAAGTGACGAACGTAAGCGCGTGAATAATTTCTACAGCAATAGCAGTCACAACCCTCTTCAACCGGAGTGTAGTCGTCTTTATAACTTGCGTTTCTTATAGTTAAGTCGCCCTTAAAGGTCATAGCCGTACCATTACGAGCGATTCTGGTTGGGAGTACGCAATCAAACATATCAATGCCTCTAATTACACCCTCTATAATGCAATCGGCACTACCTACACCCATAAGATATCTAGGCATATCCTTAGGGTAATACTCTTTTAGAGTATCTAGCATATCGTACATAACGGGCTTTTCTTCACCTACCGAAAGTCCACCTATAGCAATACCACATTTTGCATAAGGGATAGTTCTTTCCAAACTTTCTTTACGCAAGTCTGCATACATATTGCCTTGAACTATGGGGAAAAGCATTTGATGTTCGTTATCTGCAACCTTATAACAACGATCAAGCCACTTAATAGTGCGCTCTAATGCCTCTCTTGATTTACGATAGGTTGTGTCTGCAGCAGTACACTCATCAAAAGCCATCATGATATCACTACCAAGAGCCTTTTGTATTTCAATGGCATCTTCAGGACGCAAGAAATGTTTTGAGCCGTCACGATGGCTATGGAACATTACTCCCTCATCCGTTATTTTACGCAAGGTTGACAAACTAAACACTTGGAAGCCACCGGAGTCGGTTAGAATAGGCTTATGCCAGTTCATGAATTTATGTAGCCCACCGGCATTTTTAACTATCTCATGGCCGGGACGCAAATACAAATGGTATGTATTAGAAAGAAGTATTTGACTTCCTGCTTCAGCAACCTCTTCGGGAGATAGTGATTTAACGGTACCAAGAGTCCCAACAGGCATAAATACCGGTGTTTCAATAACTCCATGAGGTGTGGTAAATCTACCTATTCTAGCACCTGTTTGTTTACATTCTTTAATTACTTCGTATTTAAACATAATTATTCCTTAAATCAATATCATTGAATCACCGAAACTGAAAAATCTATATTTTT
>JAZSKG010000070.1:0-4979 GCA_045534735.1 Candidatus Stercoripulliclostridium sp. | reverse complement strand
CCGAAACTGAAAAATCTATATTTTTCGTTTACGGCTGTTTTATAAATTTCTAAAGTTTTATCTCTACCAACGAAAGCAGAAACCAACATTATAAGCGTGCTTTCCGGTAGATGAAAATTGGTTATTAAACCTTTTACGACTTTAAATTTATATCCGGAATAAATAAATATCTGTGTATTACCCTCTCCAGCCTTTACTAAGCCGTTTTCATCGCTAGCACTTTCCAAAGTTCTTACCGAAGTAGTACCTACGGCTATTACCCTCCTACCTTCCTTAATGGCAGTATTTATAGCGTTTGCAGATTCTTCCGTCACCTTATAATATTCTTCGTGCATTTCGTGTTCAAGAATATTATTAGTCTTAACCGGTCTAAACGTACCTAGTCCTACGTGAAGTAAGACTTCTACGATTTCTACACCTTTGGCCTTAATTCTTTCAATTAGTTCAGGTGTAAAATGTAGTCCGGCCGTTGGTGCCGCAGCAGAACCATCATGCTTAGCATAAACGGTTTGATATCTAGTCTTATCCTTTAGTTTTTCGGTAATGTAAGGAGGCAAAGGCATATTACCAACCCTATCCAAAATATCTTCAAATACACCATCAAAACTAAACTCAACAACCCTTACTCCATTATCCGGCTTAATTGATTTTATTGTAAGTTTAAGTTCCTCGTTTATAATAATTTGGGATCCTATTTTTGCCTTTCTTGCGGGCTTCAATATTACTTCCCATTCGGTATAATTGAGCCTTTTAAGAAGAAGTATTTCATAATTTCTACCTTTATCATCGTATCCAAATATTCTAGCGGGAATTACTTTGGTATTATTAATAACCAAGACGTCGCCTTTCTTTAGAATATTCTCTATTTCATAGAAAACCTTATGATTTATAGCATCGTTTTCTATATCATAATGCAACAGCCTAGAGGAATCCCTAGGTGTAACGGGTGTCTGCGCAATAAGTTCTTCAGGCAAATCGTAGAAGTATGAAGCAGTATCAAATAGGTTAATCATTATTATCTCCGTCTTGCCAGTTAAGTAGCGTTCTTTCTACCTTTTTAGTAAAAGGTATGTTAAGATGCTCATACGCACCCTTTAAGCATATTCTTCCCCTAGGAGTTCTTGCTATAAAACCAAGTTGCATCAAGAAAGGCTCGTAAACGTCCTCTATAGTAGTGGGTTCTTCACCGGTTGCAGCGCCTAGGGTATCAAGACCAACGGGACCACCACCAAACTTATCTATTATAGTAGTTAAAATCGTACGGTCAACGTTGTTTAAACCTAGTTTATCTACTTCCAATCTTATAAGTGCCCTATCTGCTATATCACGAGTAATAACGTCACTCTTTTCGTACTGAGCAAAGTCACGTACTCTCTTAAGAAGTCTGTTTGCTATACGAGGCGTTCCTCTGGATCTAGAGGCAATTTCCAGGCAAGCACTATCGTCTATGCTTACGTTTAATATCTTTGCAGATCTTCTAACTATTAAGGCAAGTTGCTCGGGTGTATAGAGTTCAAGCCTACAAATGATACCGAATCTATCTCTTAATGGGGCACTAATGTTACCTGCTTTAGTTGTTGCACCAATCAAAGTAAATGGTTCAATATTAAGTTTAATGGACCTTGCAGATGGACCTTGTCCAAGAGTAAAATCTACAACAAAGTCTTCCATCGCAGGGTAAAGCAGTTCTTCAGTCGTGCGATTTAAACGGTGAATTTCATCTACAAAAAATACTGCATTACCATGCAAATTAGTAAGATTAGCAACAAGTTCAGCATTCTTTTCAAATGCAGGACCGGACGTTGACTTAATTTCAACACCCATTTCATTAGCAATAATCTTGGAAAGTGTAGTCTTTCCGAGCCCGGGAGGTCCATAAAGAAGCACGTGATCTAATGCTTCCCCTCTTTGTTTTGCACTTTCTATGAAAACCTTTAGATTTTCTTTAATTTTATCTTGACCAACGTACTCGTCTAAAGTTGTAGGACGCAAAATATTCTCGTTTATGTCGCTCGGCAACTCGTCGGGCGTCGTTAAGTGTTCGTTTACAGCGTAGGACGAATAGTCCTGAGGATTATAAGTACCAAAAGAATCTTCCATTATTTGTCCATTCTCCTTAGTGCTTTAAGTATTAGTTCTTCTAACGCATCACATTCGTTTCTAACTGCTGATACCATAGAAACTGCCTCTTGTTGAGTACATCCAAGTGATTTGAGTGCAGTTATAGCCTCTTGTGACAAAGAATCCATACCGGTTACGTTAACGGTTACTTCACCAGTAAAGTAATCGGTTTCTTGTGTAGCAAGTTTTTCTCTTAATTCAAGAACAACTCTTTCTGCCGTTTTCTTTCCAACGCCCTTAATTTTTGCAATAGTTTTAATGTCACTGGTTACTATAGCGACGGCTAATGCTTCTGGCTTCATGCCGGAAAGAATTCCAATTGCAGCCTTAGGACCAATACCACTTATGGTAATTAACTTTAAAAACATAGCCTTTTCTTCTCGCGTAGCAAATCCGTAAAGACTCATTTCATCTTCTCTAACGTAAAGGTAAGTAAAGAGTTTACCCGGTTTTCCTTGGGTTGGAATTTTTTGAATGGTATTTAATGAACATGCTATTTCGTAACCAATTCCACCAACGTCAATGGTTACAATATTATTTTCTACGTTTACAATTTGTCCTGAAATGTAAGAATACATACTATTTTACTCCAAAATTACCAAGTCTAGGATTCGTTTGTGCATGAGTTAGTGCTACGGCTAAAGCGTCTGCTGCGTCGTCGGGTTTTGGTATTTTAGTTAAACCGAGCAAAGTTTTAACCATTTCTTGAATTTGTTTCTTTTCGGCACGGCCATACCCCGTGGTTGCTTGTTTTATCTGCATTGGGGTATATTCAAAAAGTGGTACCGACTTGCTTTCTGCTACGTAAAGTACAACACCTCTTGCCTCTGCTACCATAATAGCAGTTTTTGCATTGTTTTGGAAGAATAATTCTTCTACGGCAACAGCATCAGGCTGGTAGTGAGAAATTAATCCGTTAATTTGCTCTCCAATGTATTTTAAGCGCATTGGAAATCTGGAAAGTTTAGGTGTTTCTATTGCGCCGTACGCAATAGCCTTGTGGTGTATACCGTCAGTTTCAATTACACCAAAACCTAAAATGCCATATCCTGGGTCAATTCCTAAAATAATCATACATATTTATATTACTTTATAAAAGTAAAATAGTCAATAGAAAAAGCCGACAACCGGCTTTTTAAATTATTGATTTCCTAAAACGTTTAATAGATTTTCTCTTATTTCATTCATTTCATTTGAGTAGGCCAATCTATTTTCAACAGGGCAATCAATCACCCTATCAAAAGTAATATTTACTGGGCGCCCTTCAAAAACAACAACCCTGTCTGCAACGGCAATTGCCTCGTTGATATCATGGGTAATCAAAATTACGGTGCGCTTATTTAAAGACAAAAGTTTTAATAAATATTTCTGTAACTTATGCTTCAATGCAGTGTCTAGCCCTCTAAAAGGCTCGTCAAGGATTAATACTTTTGATGGATATAAAAATCCTCGTGCAAGCGAAACACGTTGAGCCATGCCCGTTGAAAGTTTTTTTGGATAACTGTTTATTTCTGAACTTAGTTCCAGTTCATTTAAAATAGTTTTAATAGATTCATTAAGTTCTGTCTTATCTTTAATTACGTGAGATACGGCGTATTCTAAATTTTGTTTAATTGTTAGTGAAGAAATTAGTGATGCTTCACCAAAAACGTAGGAGATTTCTCCACTATTATCAATTTCACCTGTGTAATCAGTCAAATTAGCAATCACCTTTAGCAAAGTAGTTTTGCCCACACCGGAACCACCCATAATAGCAGTTACTTTATTATCTTCAAAGGTGATATTAAAATCATCAAATATGACTTTATCTCCATATTTTTTACATAAATTGCTAATTTTCATACTTCCCCCTCGTTACAAAGTACTTGATTAACGCAAACACTCCCTCTAGTAAGTAACTTAAAACTATTGCCATGATAGTCCAAGCAAGTAATTCTCCGGTATCCAAATACATTTTGCTTATTTGCATAGATACTCCCATGGAATTATAGGTTTGCGCAAGGACCTCGCCGGCAATTGTAACCTTAACACTTAACGATACGTTAGCCCTCATGGCATCTAGTGTACTTGGCAAAGCCTCGGGAATATAAAGGCCGATAATTCGTTTGTAAACGGGAACTTTGAACACCTTACTCATATCAATTAGTTCCCTATTAATGCCATTTAAAGCACTTAAGAATGATGCATATAATTGAGGGAAAAGTATTAAAAATGCAATTAAAATTGGTGCAGTTGCGCTTTTCATCCATATGAGCGCAAGTAAGATTATGGACATTGTTGGAACAGCCCTTAAAACAACGATTATAGGATTAAGAACCTTTTCTATAGGCTTAACTATATATGATAATATTGCAAGTAAGAGTGCTAATGCAAATGATACTGCAAATCCATATAAAGCACGCCCAATGGTTGATGCCACTGCAAGCCAAAACTCTTTTGCACCAATTAACGAAAACAATTTTGTCAATGATTGAATGGGGGTTGGGAGTATCATCTCAACACCTACTATCGTTGAAACAATAAACCATATTAGCACAAATAGCCCTATCCCTAATAAGGGATAGAGCATATTCGTAACGTTTTTAGAATTTAGTTTCAACGCAAACTTTTTCATATGTTATACTGCATAATAGAAATTATCGTTAGGAACCTTTCCCCCTACGGTTTTAGGGCTAAATGAATGTAGTGCTGTTAAATAAGTGGTAACACCTGCTTTTGCCTTTTCTGCTCTAACTACTTTAATGTTACATTTTGCAACGATATCGCTGGAAAGTCCTTTTAATGCTTTAGAACCGGCAAGTTCAAGCGCTTCCCCCGCTTCTTTGGCATTATTGGTTACCCAAGTTGAGTTTTCTTCC
>JAZSKG010000218.1:0-9065 GCA_045534735.1 Candidatus Stercoripulliclostridium sp. | reverse complement strand
AGAAGAAAAGACCGAGTTCGACGTAGTACTTAAGGCAGCAGGCGGCAACAAGATCGCTGTTATCAAGGCAGTTCGTGAAGTTATCCCCGGACTATCCCTTATCGATGCTAAGAAAATGGTTGAAGAAGCTCCCAAGACCATCAAAGAAGGCATCAGCAAGGAAGCTGCTGAAGAAATGGCTGGCAAACTTAAGGCTGCAGGCGCAGAAGTTGAAGTTAAATAGTTTTAATTTCTGTATATCAAATGACGATAAAAACACAAGTTACCTAAGTGTAGCTTGTGTTTTTGCGTATTAAATACACTTGTATTTTACATTTAAGGAGAGGGTATGTCTGATTTTCTAAAACAATTAAATAACTTAAGCGATGCGCGTAACGATACTACTGAGTTATATGAAGAAGTTGAACAGTTCGCAGAAAAATATCACGATGCAGTAGCCAGTACCTTGCTTAATGAAATAAAAAGAATAATAATGGTGAAAGCAGAAAAAGGTGATTTTGTTATGGAGGATGGTAAACGTGTTATTAATGGTACGTACCAAACTAGTTTTGGCAACGTTAACGATAAATGTCCCCCCTCATTTATATGCGAAAGAAACAATTTGAACCAAAAATTCTTAAAGAAAAATTTACCAATTTCTGATCTTCTTTGTTTTGCGGGGGATCCAATTTTCGAAATATTAGGTGACGTTACTCGCGAAACCACAAAAAAAGGATTGCTTTTTAATAGAGTTGTAACAGAAAAGAAGACTAAGGTTCGTTTCAGTTTGTATAAGGGATTTGCTTGCATAGTTGCTAAACTTAAAGAAAAGGCATTAGAAGAAGGCATTATTTTAAGTGATTTAAGTTATACCTATATGCATGCCGTTCAAGACGTAGAAACGGGTAAGGCATTAGGTGGTTGGCAAACCGGGCTCACCCTAACCTTCCCGGATTGCATAACTCCCGTAACCTTTGAGTGGGACGTATGTGCTCCAAAATGTAAACACGGTGTTAGTTTTGGTAGTAGTATAACCGGTAGGTTATCTATTAATTATAATGTTGAATATTAGAACGATTTAAAAGCCTAAGCATAAAAAAAGCACTCATTATGAGTGCTTTTTAAATTTGATAGGGGTTATTCTGCGCGTTCTACCTTAATCTTTATTTTAGCGTTAACGTCGCGGTAAAGTTTAATTTCCGCATCATAGATGCCTACAGACTTAATGCTGTCCTTTATGACAATCTTCTTTTTATCAACGTCGTAACCCATCTTCTTTAGGTTGTCGGCAACGTCTTGGGTCGTAATGCTACCATACATTTTGTCGCCACCGAATTTGGCTAAAATGGTGACGGTAACGCCCTTTAATTCTTTTGCCATGGATTCTGCTCTTTCGCGCTCTTCTTTAAGGAGACGAGCCTCTTTTGCCGTCTTTTGTGCGATTTCATTCATCATTTGTTTGGTTGCTTCAACAGCCATTTTCTTGGGAATTAAGAAGTTCTTAGCATAGCCGTCGTTAATGACAACGATTTCGCCCTTTTTACCATGTCCTTGTACGTCTTGTAATAATATAACTTTCATAGTCGTGCTCCTTATTGTTGCAAATAGAATAACACTTAAACCATAAATTGTCAATAGTAATATTTTCCACGTAATTGGCCATACTAGTGACAAGGAGAATAATATGGAACAATTAAAATGTACGACTACAAACTGTGTGCATAATTTAAAAAGTCACTGCAACGCAACCGTGGTTGGAGTGGATGAAAAGGGAATATGTATTACCAAAATGAAGAGGGTAGGGGGTGCTTTAGAGCAGACCTTTGCCGAACTTGAGGCGGCAGAAGAAGAAATGCAAGAGGCTCCAAGCATAGTGCAATGCGATGCAAGGTGCATTTACAACAGCGAGGGCAGATGTTCTGCATCATCTATTTTAATCAAGGACAACTTTTTTAAAACTAAGTGTGCTACTAGAACGATAGATTAAACAATGGTAACGGTTGCATATGCAGATACGGCTTCGCCTGCGCCTATTTGACCTAAACCTTCATTTGTTTTTGCGGAAATAGTAACGTTTTCCATGCTAATGCCCAAAATTCTAGCGAGTTTTACTCTCATTACGGGAATATATTCGCCGATTTTGGGTTTTTCTAGTATGCAAATTACGTTGGCACTAGCCACTTTAAAATTCTTTGCTTTACAAATATCCATTACTTCACTGAGCATAATGGAACTATCAATATCTAAATATTTGGGGTCATCGTCGGGGAATAGGGTGCCTATATCACGCTCGCCTATTGCTCCTAAAATAGCATCAATAAGAGCGTGAATTATAACGTCGCCATCGCTATGAGCAACGGCGCCATACTCGTATGCGATTTCCACTCCACCAAGCATAAACTTTCTAAATAGGGCGAGTTTATGTAAATCATAGCCTATTCCGACACGTGCATTTAGGGAGGTGAAATCTCCACTTGTGGTAAGTTTAACGTTGCGTTCGCTACCTTCCACAACGTGAGCAGGAGATATAACCGAGGTATAAAGTAAACTTTCATCGGTAAACTCCAATCCATTTTCGTAAGATTTTAGTAAATCTTCTAGTAAAAAGCCTTGTGGGGTTTGTACAATTTGTAATTTATCGCGATCAAAATCGCCCAAGATTTGTCCATTTTCTACCTGACGAACGCTGTCTGCAAGAGGTAGAGAGGGGATACCCGAACCGTATTTTTCCACGGACTCCATAACTCTATAAACAAGAGGCTCGTCTACGTATGGGCGCGCACCATCGTGAACGAGTACGCCTTTAGAAGTACATAGAGAAAGCCCACGTCTTACGGACTGGGCGCGAGTGGTACCACCGGTAGTTAAAATTAAGCGATTTTCATTCAGTTTTGCCTTGATTTTTTCCCCTAAAGGTAGGTCGTTTTCTTTTAGAACAAGTACGATTTTTTCAATGTTTTCTATGCGTGAAAAAGCAGATACCGTGCGCTCTAAAACGGTATCTCCACGTATTGAAAACTTTAACTTGTCTCCTCCGGCGCGACTACCTAGGCCAGCGCCGACAATAACTAAATCAAACTTCATTTACAATTTCGTATAAGGTGCCGGCATCTGATTTTCCAACGTTGCCGGTAGGGATTACAAGCACTTTAAAGAAGGCTTCTTTGTCGCCGAATCGTACGCCAATGACGTCGCCGACTTTGACTTCCTTGGAGGGTTTTGCGCTTTTGCCGTTTACAAGTACGCGAGAAGCATCACAGGCTTCGTTTGCGACCGTGCGTCTTTTAATTATGCGCGAAAGTTTTAAAAATTTGTCTACTCTCATACGCCGATTATATCATACCCCAACAACTATTTCAAGGGGGTAAAGGCATTTAAGCGAGCGAGTAGTGGGCGAGCGCGTATTATATGCGTGCGTATATTTATATTATTAAAAATAATTTTAAAATATTATAAAAAACACTTGACAACTCTCCCAATGGGGGTTTAAAATCGTATAATGCATAATTATACTGGATTTATATGCGCTACTGATAAAAGGTGGTGCAAAAAATACGGTATTTTGCGTGCAAAAACGCCAAAAATTGACGCTTTGAAAGGTGAGTTATTCAAGTTTGTCAAGATATGGCGCAAAAAACTACGGCAATGACCTAAAATTTTTACAAGGAGCGTATAAGATGTCTCAAAGAATGCACAAAATCAAGCGCGGGAACGTTGAAAGATGGTCTTTTAGCAAAATTAAAGATATCATTGATATTCCCTATCTTATTGAA
This sequence comes from Candidatus Stercoripulliclostridium sp., assembly GCA_045534735.1. GTDB lineage: Bacteria > Bacillota > Clostridia > Christensenellales > DTU072 > Stercoripulliclostridium_A. The sequence goes on along the minus strand of JAZSKG010000218.1, from coordinate 5,313 downwards.
GTTCAAAAGAAGTCCTACGATGCCTTCATTAACCAAGGTATTCGTGAAGTTCTTGACGACTTCTCTCCGATCACCGATTACTCCAACAAGATTGAACTTTCTTTCTTAGAGTACAAGTTCAAAGGCGAAAGCAAGTATTCGGTTAAGGAAGCCAAAAGACGTGATGCTACCTACACCCTTTCTCTTTCTGCAAGAGTTCGTTTGCTATGGAAAGAGACCGGTGCTTTCATTGATGAAGACGTATTCATGGGTGAAATCCCGAGAATGACCGAAAACGGTACTTTCATCATTAATGGTGCAGAACGTGTAGTTGTATCCCAACTAGTACGTAGCCCTGGCGTTTACACTACCGCGGTTGAAGACAAGAAGAGTGGTCTTACCCACTATGAAACCCAAGTTATTCCTTCACGTGGTGCTTGGCTTGAATATATCCAAGACGCACACAACACCCTTAGCGTTAAGGTAGACCGCGGTCGCAAAATTTCCGCAACCCTTCTTCTTCGTGCATTAGGTTATGGTACCAATGAAGAAATCTTAGAGATCTTTGGCAATGATGAAATGATTGCTAACACTCTAAAGAAAGACGGCGACATCAACAGCGTAGAAACTGCTAAACTTGACATTTACAGAAAACTTCGTCAAGGTGAAGTTCCCACTCAAACTGCTATTGATGCTCACCTACAAAACCTTTTCTTTGATACTCGTCGTTACGACCTCTCCAGAGTTGGCAGATATAAGTACAACAAACATCTTTCTATTGCAAACCGCATAGAAGGACAAGTTCTTGCAAGTGACGTTATATCTGAAGACGGCGAAGTTCTTGCAATGGCAGGGGAAATAGTTACCCGTGAACAAGCAGACGCTATCCAAAACGCAGGTATCAACCAAGTATGGCTAAAGAACATCCAAGATATGGAAAATCTTCCTGCCGTTAAGGTTATTGGTAACAACACCGTTGATCTTAAAGGTTACGTTGATTGCGATCCTAGCGAACTTGGCATTAATGAAATGGTTTACTATCCCGTTCTCAAGAGTTTGATAGATGCTAGTGAAGGGGACATGGAAGTTCTTAAGGCAAGCATTAAGGCTAACGTTGAAGAACTCGTTTGTGAACACATTTCCATAGACGACATCATCGCTACCATGAGTTACAACGTAAACATGCGCTTCTACAACAAAGAACTACGCGCAGGTTTCCACATTCCAGATAACATTGACCACCTTTCCAACCGTCGCGTTCGTAGCGTAGGCGAACTACTCCAAACTCAATTCCGTATTGGTATGAGCCGTCTTGAAAGAGTAGTACACGAAAGAATGATCGCTCAAGATATTGAATCTGCAACTCCTCGTTCACTCATCAATATCCGCCCCGTATCCAGTGCAATTAGAGAATTCTTTGGTTCTTCACAACTTTCTCAATTCATGGATCAACCCAACCCCATTGCAGAACTAACTCACAAGAGAAAACTTTCTGCTCTTGGACCTGGCGGTTTGAACAGAGAACGTGCAGGCTTTGAGGTTCGTGACGTTCACCACTCTCACTATGGTAGAATGTGCCCCATTGAAACTCCTGAAGGTCAAAACATAGGTCTTATTACTTCACTTTCTTCTTATGCAAAGGTTAACGAATACGGCTTCATAGAGTCTCCTTATCGTAAAGTTGACAAAGAAACCGGTAAGGTTACCGATATCGTAGAATATCTTGCAGCAGACGAAGAAGATAAGTACGTAGTTGCTCAAGCAAACGAACCCCTAGACGAAGAAGGTAAATTCGTAAACAAGCGCGTTACCTGCCGTTATAGGGATGCCATAAAAGAGTTCAGCAGTGAAAAAGTTGATTACATGGACGTATCTCCTCAACAACTTGTTTCTATTGCAACCTCTCTAATACCCTTCCTTGAAAACGACGACGCTAACCGTGCATTGATGGGCTCTAACATGCAACGTCAAGCAGTTCCACTACTCCGTCCCGAAGCACCTATCGTTGGTACCGGTATGGAATACGTAGTAGCACATGAGTCCGGCGTATGTGTCCTTGCTAAGGAAGCAGGTACCGTAACTTACGCAAGTGCAAATCGTATTGACGTAATGGGAGAAAGTGGCGTTACCAGTTACGAACTCCAAAAATTCGTTCGTTCCAACCAAGGAACCTGCATCAACCAAAAACCCGTTGTACGCAAGGGTGACGTTGTTAAGGCAGGCGATACTCTAGCAGATGGTCCTTCCACCGAAAACGGCGAACTAGCACTCGGACGTAACATCCTAATAGGCTTTATGACCTGGGAAGGTTACAACTACGAAGACGCTATCCTAATTAGTGAAGAACTCGTTAAGAACGACGTATTTACCACTATCCACATTGAAAAGCACGAACTAGAATGCCGTGACACCAAACTCGGTGCAGAGCAAATCACTCGTGATATACCTAACGTAAGCGAAGAAGTTCTTAAGAACCTAGACGAAAACGGTATCGTAAGAATTGGTGCTGAAGTTAGAGTAGGGGATTATCTAGTAGGTAAGGTTACCCCCAAGGGCGAAACCGAACTTACCCCCGAAGAAAGACTACTCCGTGCTATCTTTGGTGAAAAGGCACGTGAAGTTAGAGACGTTTCTCTAAAGGTTCCTAACGGTGGCGAAGGTATAGTAGTTGACGTTCAAATCTTTAGCAGAGCAAACAAAGATGAACTTGCTCCTCAAGTTAACCAAATGGTTAGAGTATTCATCGCTCAAAAGAGAAAGATCGGCGTAGGCGACAAGATGGCAGGACGTCACGGTAACAAGGGTGTTATCTCTCGCGTTCTTCCCAAAGAAGATATGCCCTTCCTCGCAGATGGTACTCCTCTCCAAATCGTTCTTAACCCCCTAGGCGTTCCTAGCCGTATGAACATCGGTCAGGTTCTAGAAGTTCACTTGGGCTTAGTAGCAAAACTACTTGGCATCAAGGTTGCAACTCCCGTATTTGACGGTGCATCTGAGAGCGATATCCAAGCAATGTTTGAAGAAAACAAACTACCTACCAATGGTAAACTAGACGTTTACGATGGTAGAACCGGTGAAAAGTTTGAAAACCCCGTAACCGTTGGTTACATGTACATGCTCAAACTTATCCACCTTGTTGACGATAAGATCCACGCACGTTCCGTTGGCCCATATTCACTAGTTACCCAACAACCTCTTGGTGGTAAAGCCCAATTCGGTGGCCAAAGATTTGGTGAAATGGAAGTTTGGGCACTTGAAGCATACGGCGCTGCAAATATTCTACAAGAAATGCTTACCGTTAAGTCAGACGACGTTATGGGTAGACAAAAGGTATTTGATTCCATTATTAAGCCCAACGCAACCATGGCTGCTCCCGGACTACCAGAAGCATTCAAGGTTCTTAAGAAAGAAATGCAAGCATTGGGTATGGACGTTAAACTCCTTACCGACACCAACGCAGAAGTTGAACTTGCTGAACTTGATGACGATCAACAAACCTACGAACCCATCATCCAAAATCGTGAAGAAACTGCTCACGAGGAAAGCGACGATACCTTATTTGGTGCAAACGGCTACGAAGCATTGTTTAACAGCATGACTTCCGGCATAACCGAAGCAGAAGAAGAGGAAGACCTCATGTCCAACTTTGGTGGCTTTGAAGTTATAGACGAAGACGATGCTACTGACGATGATTTTGATATTAAAGATCTCATTGGCGACAACGATGGCTACACCAACATAAACGACGTTGAATCTTTGCTCTTTGGCGAATTCAACGATGACGAAGACTAATAGGAGGGAACGACTATGATAGAAATTAATAGTTTTGATGCAATGCAAATCTCTCTCGCCTCTCCTGAGAAAATCAGAGAGTGGTCTCGTGGCGAAGTAACTAAGCCCGAAACTATCAACTATAGAACGCAAAAGCCCGAAAAAGACGGTCTTTTCTGCGAAAAAATCTTTGGACCTACCAAGGACTATGAATGTCATTGTGGTAAGTACAAGAGAGTAAGATTTAAAGGTCAAGTATGTGACAAGTGTGGCGTTGAAGTTACCAAGTCAAAAGTACGTCGTGAGAGAATGGGACACATTGAACTTGCCTCTCCCGTAGCACACATTTGGTACTTTAGTGGTGTACCCAGCCGTATTGCAAGTATTCTTGATATGGCTCCAAAGCAAGTAGAACAAGTTATCTACTACGGCGCACACGTTGTTCTTGATCCCGGTACCAGTGAGTTCTTTAAGTATCAAGTTATTAAAGACGACGAATATCGTGAAGCCATTGAAAAGTTTGGACCCGGCTCCTTTAAGGCAGGCATGGGTGCAGAAGCACTTAAACTTCTTCTTCGCGAAATAGACCTTGATGCTGAAAGTGAGAAACTAAAGGACATCATTGCTAAGTCTACCGGCAACAAGCAAGCAAAGGCTGCAAAACGCCTAGGCATAGTAGAAGCATTCAGAGTATCCGGTAATAACCCCGAATGGATGATCATGGACGTTCTTCCCGTTATTCCCCCAGATCTTCGTCCTATGGTACAACTAGACGGTGGTAGATTTGCTACTTCCGACCTTAACGATCTCTACAGAAGAGTTATTAACCGTAATAACCGTCTAAAGAGAATGTTTGAACAAGGCGCACCCGACGTTGTTATCCGTAACGAAAAGAGAATGCTCCAAGAAGCAGTTGACGCTCTAATAGATAATGGTAAGCACGGCAAGCCCGTTACCGGCCCCGGCAACCGTAACCTAAAGTCCCTAAGCGATATGCTACGTGGTAAGCAAGGACGTTTCCGTCAAAACCTACTAGGTAAGCGTGTTGACTATTCCGGACGTTCCGTTATCGTTGTAGGACCCGAACTCAAACTTTACCAATGTGGTCTACCTAAGGAAATGGCCATAGAACTCTTTAAGCCATTCGTATTCCGTAAGTTGGTTGAGCACGGCATTTGCCAAAACATTAAGAGCGCAAAGAACGCCGTTGCACGTGGTAAGGCTCAAATTTGGGACGTACTAGAAGAGGTTATTAAGGACCATCCCGTTCTTTTGAACCGTGCTCCTACTTTGCACCGTTTGGGTATCCAAGCATTTGAACCTGTACTAGTAGAGGGTAGAGCAATCAAACTACACCCCTTGGTATGTTCTGCATTTAACGCAGACTTTGACGGTGACCAAATGCCTGTTCACGTACCACTTTCAATAGCCGCTCAAGTTGAAGCACGTTTCTTGATGCTTTCCACCAACAACGTTCTTAAACTTAGTGATGGTAAGCCCATCCTTTCACCTACCCAAGACATGGTTATAGGTTCTTACTACCTAACCTCTGTTAAACCCGGG
>JAZSKG010000257.1:0-8057 GCA_045534735.1 Candidatus Stercoripulliclostridium sp. | reverse complement strand
TATACCGTTATTGATAACGTTATGGGCGAAAAAGTAAAGATGAACATTTCTACTTCTAACCCAGAATATCGTTACAATGGAACCACTCACGACGTAGCAGGCGTTCCCACTACCGGAATCAAGATCGTTTCCGATGGAGTAGAGCAAGCCATGGCAACCAACGTTAAGTGCGTTGAACTAAACGTTCAAAGAGCAGAAGCACCCATTGGTACCCCAATGCAAGTTGTTTATTCTGTAGAGGGCGAAGGTGGACTAAAGGTTATAGGAAAGGGTGAAACCGGCCTATATTCCACGCATATCCCAGTAATGATTAAGGAAAACAACTTAATTTACAAACTCAGATCTATTGAGTGCATCTAAAATAATTCTTATAAAAAGGAAGGTCGGGTGAAGTTTCACCCGACCTTTTTTGTGCTTTTATGATTTACAAAAGGGATAGTAGTCGTTCTTTTACGTTATAATAGCCCGATTCCGTTCCGTTTGGAGGAACTATGGTTGGTGGTGTGCTAACAATCTCTATAGGACACCTTAAGAAACCAAAACATTCCTTTTGTAGTTTTGCAACCACATTGGTCATTATACCACTATCAATGGAACTTTCTCCAACGATTATAAGTTTTTTCGTTTTCTTCAAAGAGTCTATAATAGGAGCGTAGTCAATGGGTGCAAGAGAAACCAGTGAGAAAATCTCCAAGTCCTTTGCGCTATCCTTTTTTAGAGAGAGAACGTCATATAACGTGGGACCGAGGGTGACTATGGTTGCATCCTTTCCACTAGAAATAAGTCTGGTGGGCTCAACGGCTTTTACCTTTCTTGGATCGTTTGAATCAAGTTCGGTTTTTGCATAGAACTCCTTTGGTTCAAATATGATTGTAGGATCGCATGATGCAATTGCATCGCGCATAACTGCTAAAGTGTCGCTTGGTGTTGTAGGGTAATAAACCTTAAGTCCATTAACTCTTGCTATAAGTCCGGAAAGGTCTTGTGAGTGTTGTCCACCATAACTTCTTCCTATGGGTAGACGTAGGGTTAATGGAAGTTTAATGGTGCCACCGGAGAGGGTTTGCCATTTTGAGGCTTGATTGATTATTTCGTCGCTTGCGCGTGTAAGAAAGTCTGCATAAAGTAGTTCTGCTAGAACGTTACCTCCACGCATAGCATATCCGATTTCGGCTCCCACAATGGCAGATTCTGCTATGGGTGTATTAAAGAGTTTTTCATAAGGAAGAACGTCATCAAAGCCATAAAAAACCGAGTTTTTAGATTGCCAGCCTCGTACGTCTTCGCCATAAGAAATAAAGGTAGGATAGTGGGCGTAACCCTCCAGTATGCCTAGTGAAATAGCATCACGAATGGTAAAGGAAGAGGCATCTTTATTTACTAATACTTTGTATGCGTCACTTTCTTTAATGAGCGCTAAGCCAGATGTTTGGGCAACCTTTTCGCCATTAAAGGTATGCTTATTTACGTAGTTTTCATCATCCTTGAGGTTGACAACAGGGCTTATGTTTTCGTCAATGGCAAGGGAGTAGGCAAGCGCGATATTGCTTTCAACTTCCCTTTGGACGTTCTCAATTTCTTCCTTTGTTATGACCCTGTTTTCAAGTAGCATACAGGGATAGGCTTTAATTGGATCAAGTTTAGTCCAACTTTTAACCTCTTCCACGTCACGATTAAGAGCATCACCTATGCTGTGTTCGTCGTGGCGATAGGTAGTGCAATTAATTAGAGAGGCGCCCTTACCGTCTAGTGCATCTTTGCGATGCCTAAATATGCTATCTGCAACGGCAAGAGGGTTGAGTCCGTTTACCGACTCAGCATGCATCTGATCGCTTGTAAACCCTGCACCCAGTCTTGCCGGGTTATCATAAGAACCGGTTTCAAGTTTAGTGTTACCACCACGAGCATAAAGATTGTCGGTTACCACAAAGAGTAAGGGAAGTCCTTTTTTTTCTTTCCAAAGTCCCTTAAATTGGTTCATGGAAGCAAAGGCGATAGACTCGTATACTGCGCCACAATTTAACGCGCCGTCGCCCACACTCGCAATGGTTAGTCGTGAGTTTCCGTTTACTCGGTCGTATAGGGCGCTACCTACGGCAAGTGGGGCAGAGCCACCGACTATTCCGTTGTTGGGATATGAGCCAAATGGAATAAAATGCAAATGCATGCTACCACCGATTCCACGCTCTAAGCCGGTTGTGCGAGCAAATATTTCGCAAAAAGCACCATATAGTATAAAGAGGGTTGCCTTATCTTTTGTGGAGCCTAAGATTTTATCCTTTATTGCAGAATAGGTAGGGGTAGGGTAGGAGTTTAATAGGTTGTTAAGTTCTTCGTCGGTACTACGTCTTATGGCACTAAGTGATTTTGCAATAAACTCCCCGTGAGAGCGATGAGTGCCGAAAATGACGTCTTCTTTTTCCATTGCCAAAGCCATGCCAACGGCGACGGCTTCTTGACCTATGGAGAGGTGTGCAGGATAAGAAAACTTGTATCCAAGCCTACTTTCCACTCTTGCTTTTTTTAGAGTGTTTTCAAATTCTCTAACGTAAAGCATGTCCCTGTACACGTTTAGAAGGACATCTTTACCATACCTTACGCTTTCCTCTTTTATAGTGCGTGAGTAAGCGTTCGCCTTAATGTTTTTAAAGGTGATATCATAAGGTGAAAGCAAGTTTTCGGGAACCAAATTCTTCATTAAAGTAACCTATTTTATGTATTCTAAGAGTTCTCCGGGAACGTCAATTATTTCTTTTGCGCCGGCGAGCATCAGTTTCTCTTTGGTGGCAAAGCCCCAAGAGCAAGCAATGAAACGAGCACCTGCATTATTGGCTGTTTCTACGTCCACAAGGCTATCGCCGACGTAAATTGCACTTTCAAGGGGGAGGTCAAGTCTACTTAGGCAAACGTTTACCATGTCCGGACTTGGCTTTGGAGCGTAGTAGTCGGTGATGCCACAAACAGCATCTATTTTATCTCCCCAGAAAGAGTGAACGATCTCTTCAAGGGGGGCTTGTAGTTTGTTGGAAACCACGCCTATCTTTATTCCTTTTTCTATTAATCTATCCAGTAAATCGTCAATGCCGTCGTAGGGGCGAGTATAATCGGTGAGGTGGTCCTTATAATAATCTTTAAATATTGATAGAGCCTCGTCAAAGCGATCTTTTGCGTCATCCGGAAGACCACGAAGTACTAGGGCATCTATGCCGTTGCCTACGTAACTAAGCACCTCTTCACGGCTTCTTTGGGGTAAAGAAAGTTTTTCTAAGGTGTAATTAAGGGCGACTTTTAGGTCGTCTAGGGTGTTTGACAAGGTGCCATCCATATCAAATAATACGCATTTTATTTCGCTCATAGGTCGCTCCACGCAGTTTCTTATGATATTTTAACAAAAAATATGCTTTTAAGCAATAGATAGTGTTAAATTCATTATGGTCTCAATGATTATTCACAAAACATTCAGTATTCGTTACCTTAGAAATTCAAAAATAGTTGGTAGAATATAGACAAAGATAGGAAGCCGATTTAGAGATTTTATGCTCCGCTTGCCGGCATTTCCTGCACACAATTTAATTGAATTTCTCAATCCCTCCTCCACAAATATTAAGAGAGCCAGCAAGCGGGCTCTCTTCATTTTTTATTTATAGACGTTAAATTTTAATAAGGTCTTTTATGATTTCCCCGGCAATTATTAGCCCCATGACGCTTGGACTAAACGCAACTGAGCCCGGTGTTACTCGCTTACCTTCGTTTTCTAGAGAAGGCAGGGGTGTTATGGGGGGCTCTTTAGAGTAGCATACCTTAAGATGGTTTATGCCCAATGTCTTTAATTCCTTACGCATCACTCTTGCAAGGGGGCAAACCGAGGTTTTAGAAATATCGCTAATTTCAAATGCCGATGGGTCCAGTTTATTGCCTGCTCCCATTGCAGAAATAATAGGTACGTTTAACTCTTTAGTGCGTTTAACAAGTTCAATTTTGCCCTTTACGAAGTCTATGGCATCTGCTACGTAGTCATATTTGGAGAGATCTACCTCTTTTGCGCTTTCTTCGTCGTAAAAAAGATTAAAAGCAGTTACGTTGCATTCGGGATTTATATCACGGATACGCGCCTCCATAACTTCGGTTTTATATTTTCCTATGGTGGAGCGCAAAGCGATAATTTGTCTATTTAAGTTTGTAGGGGAAACGACGTCGTTATCAAAGAGGTCTATGCTACCCACACCACTACGAGCAAGCGCTTCTGCGACAAAACCACCAACACCACCTACACCGAATATGGCGACGTGAGAGTTTTTCAGTTTTTCCAAGGCTTCATCGCCAATCAATATACGCGTGCGCTCAAAAATATTACTCATTGATTTCGTTATCCTTTGCTTTCTTTAAAACGGGTAACTGGTCTATTGAAAAGATGGGACCACCCTTTTTAAATAAAACTAACGTCTTGCCCTTAAGGGCTAAAATACCAACGGAAAGAGGCTCTAGTAGGAAAACTATGGAAACGACAAGCATAAAGGCGTATACTACGTATACGAATGCACCGTTTCCAAACCATTCGTGGAAGCCTGCGACTATGGTATCTAGCATCATGATTTCCTTACCCACAAAGCCCATAATGCCTTCGTTGGCAGGGAAAATGGCTATAAATACGTAAACAAGGGGAAGGGTAAGCACAAATGCAAAAATGGTAATACCAAGGGTAAGGCCATTTCTAAGTTTATCATCCGTTATGGTAAGAGCGACGTTAGAAAACAACATTATTCCACAACTCATGGTTCCTATAACTATTAAGTATCTTCCCAGTGCGTTGCTGATGGCGTTAAAGAGGGGTAGAATTTGCATAGCAGAAAGTAGGAATACTATTCCAAGGCAAATTATAACTACTGATCCTATTAGTAAACCGAGTTGTAAGGGGTTGGTTTTCTTCATGATATCACCTCAAATCTACCGTTTTCAGAGCCTTCTTTTAGATAGGAACATGTAGATCCCCATTTTAATATATATTGATCCAATTGACCGGAAACGTAAATTTTAAAGTTTTTATTTAACCAACTAAAACTAGTTGCGTTTACGTGGTATGAATAGGGGATTATGGAAGCGTCACCTATGAGATATAATTTTTCTAATACGGCACAATCCATAAATGCGAGTCCCTCTATTTTTCTAACGTCGTTTGGTAGGGATATTGACTTTATGGTGTGGTTTGCGTTAAAAGCAAAAGCACAAATTCTTTCTATGACGGGAGTGCAAGTTGTGCCACAAGCATTGGTATAGGCCTCGTAAAGATTTAGGTTTTCAAGGGAACCATAGTAGGAATTTATTACGTAATATCTTTGTTCTAAATCGTATGTTAATCCTTTGAAAACGTCGTGGTTAGCATCGTTTTTTACTGCTTCACTGGAAAAATATTTACCATTTGAATAAGCCTTTAAGGGATAGCGTGCATAAGCGAGCATAACGCTACTACTTAGAGGTCCGTTATTGGTGGGATCCAATTGATCGTGTACTCTTTCATAGATTTTTTGCATCAAACCTATGGAGTATACGCTAGCAGAATAATCCCCAAAACTATCTTGAGAGGTAACAAGGAAAGACCTAGAGAAGGTTTCCACGTCGCCCTTCTTAACAATTATATCCGTAGTGGGCGCGCCGGTATCACTATTTTTACCAAAAGCATTGGTGCCGTAAGTAGGTGGGGTACTGCCCAAGAAATATGCGCAAGCCCCGGTAAGGTCGCTAAAAGCATCACCGGCAATAGTCGTTACGTTTTGCTTAATATAAACGGGCTGAGGTTTCGTACCAATTATATATTCGTCTTCGCCGTTAACGTAACTGGGACAAGCATAAACAAGTGCTGTTCCAAGATATACGGCTCTAGCACCCGTTTTTCCTTCGTAAGAGGTGGTTACGGCACTATTTTTAAGCCATGCAGTAGCGTTCTTTGAATTATTTCCCAGCAAACTACCAAAGACGTAAGAACCAAGAACCAAAATACTATCGGGGTTGGTTACCGTTAAAAGATTGGTTGCGCCGGAGAAAGCCTCGTTGTATATTGCTTGAACGCCACTAAGATCAATGCTTGTAAGACCGGAATCCTTAAAAGTACGAGCCTCTATAACTTTCAAAGAGGATGGAACGTTAATTTTTGTAAGCAATCTACAACCACTAAAGGCATCGGCACCTATTTTTGATATGGAATTGGGGAGATTTACGTAACCGAGTTTATCGCACCCTGCAAAACAAGATGCACCAATTTCCGTAACGCCTTCTCCACCGAACTCAAAGGTTGTTAAAGCCGTACAATTACTAAACGCAAGGTTTTCTATGGTTTTAAGACCTGCACCTTGTATGGTTACGCTAACCAGTTTGGTTAAACTATTAAAGGCATTTTCCTCTATGACTTCGTAGCAGTCGGGAATGGTAATGGAAGTAATAGTATCGTTTGCTGTAAACGCACTTGTTCTTACTCCATATACGATTTGACCTTGATCGTTTTCGGCAGGAAGAGTGATTTCCTCGTATGGTACGTATGGATACTTAAATCCGCTAACGTAACATCTGTCGTTTACGGTTACAAAATTATATACCGGTGCGTCGTAACTCCAAAGTGCATACAAGTTTAAGTTGGAGTATACTTTAGTGGAAAAATCGTAAGGGGTGGTAAAATCTTCGTCCATATACCAACCGAACAAACGATATCCTTCTCTTAAGGGGGGTGCCGGCTCGGTTGCACATTCGCCGTCGGCAACTCGTTGAGCGCCGAATGCCGAATATTCACTAATGAAATATACGGTATGTTTGCCGTCGTTTACGTTGTCGTCGTCATTGGAAGCATCACGATAAAGATAAACGATTAACGTTGCCGTAGCAGTAAAATCGCCACTTGTTGCAGTAAGGGTTACTTTACCTTCTTTTAGTGCTTTAACGGAGATTCCTTCTACCTTTGCAATAGTGGGGTTAGAAACCGTTAAAGTATATTCGTTCCCACGTGGGCGAGTAAATACTTCCGGGGTAATGGTGGGGTTTTCGTCTGAAAGATAGAGTTTATAAGTAGATTCGGTAAAATATAAATCTCTCGTATCGCTTGTGCAAGAAACAATGCTCCCCAAAAGGAGTAAAACAACCAAAGTTATGCAAACAAAAATACCAAATTTCTTCATTATGTGCATTATAACATAAAATACGCGCGTTTACAATACAATTCACCTAAAATTCGTATAGGCGATTGGCAAATTATAGAAAATGTAAAAAATATCAATTTTATGCATAAAAACACTTGCTTTATGCATTTTGATGTTATATTATATCGCCATACTACAAAAAACACACAAAATCAAGGAGATTTTATTTATGAAAAAAATTATCGTTTCCGTTTTATTAATAGCAGTTATGGCTGTTGGAGCATTTGCTCTTGTTGGATGCCAAGACAAAGGTATTACCGACTCCACTCCCGAAGGAATTAAAGAATATGGTAAATTGGTAGTTGCTACCAACGCATATTTCCCTCCCTTTGAGTACAAAGATGATAACGGCAAAATTACCGGTTGGGACATGGATATCGCTGCAGAACTTGCAAAGAAACTAGGCGTTGAACTTGTTATTGAAGATATGGAATTTGATTCAGTTCTTCTCGCTCCCGGCGTTAACAAGGCACACATTGCTATGGCTGGTATCAGTTACAGCGAAAAGAGGGATGAAAACCTTGACTTCTCCATCGGCGTATTTGATAGTTCACAAGTTATTATCGTAAAAGAAGGTAGTGCTATCAATGGACCTTTTGATCTTGCTGGCACGACCGTTGGTGTACAAAGTGGTACCGTTGGTCAACTTCTAGCAGAAATGGATCCCGATTGGGCAGGCGAAGGCGATGATGTATGTCTAGCAAAACCCGGCAACGTATCCAAGTTCAGCACCGGTGCAGAAGCAGTTCTTGCTCTTACCCAAAACAAAGTTGATGCAGTTATCATTGATAAGTTCCCTGCACAAAAGTTCGTAGAACAATATGCTGGCACCAAGATCGCAGAAAACACCGTATTTGACGACGAATATGCATTCGC
>JAZSKG010000126.1:0-2961 GCA_045534735.1 Candidatus Stercoripulliclostridium sp. | reverse complement strand
GAACCTTTATCTCTTTAACAGTGATATCTCTAACCCCGGTAATTATCAATGAATTAGCATTAAGTGTAAATATAAAATTGTTGAGTTCCGGGGTTGGTTCCCAAGTAGCAGTTAAGATAACGTCCTTTTGGGGCATTATATAATCAAAGTTTTCGCTACTGCTAACAAGAGTTTCGGCATCATACCAGCCCTTCCAAGCAAAACATTCTTTTGACGTGGCAGTCAATGAAATGCTAGTGCCAGCTTTAAATGCCTGTGAAGAAATACTGGTGTATTCTCCGGCAACGTTGTAATTGCTGGTGGTGTTAAGCGTAAATTTTGCCCATTTTGCCGTATAAACGACACTTTGCTCTTGCATTATAAAAGTATAACTTTCGTCTTCTGTAACTAGCGTATCCCCATCATACCAGCCAAGCCAGGTATAACCGGAATTGGTGCTTGCCGTTGCAGTTGCTGTATCTCCAACAAAGTAGGTACTATCAAGACCACCAACGGAACCTGCATCGGAAACGTTCTTTGATAAAGTTACCTTGCTCCACTTTGCTACGTAATCCGTAGTATAATCGGGAATCCTTATCGTATAACTTAAGTTTTCGCTTACCAATTCATCATTATAGAACCAGCCAACAAACGTGCATCCGGGTTTGGTGGTTGCAATTAAGGTAACGTTATAATCATAGTAATGCAATCCGGAAACGTTGTTTACCGTACCATAGCTGGTATTATCGGAACTAACGTTCAATCTGTATTTGTTGAGTTCCCATTTAGCCGTCAAGATTACGTCCTTAGTCCACTTGAACACACTACAGGAGTTACCCGAAGAATACGTTGCTTGCGTAGAAGAATAATACCAACCATTAAAGGTATAATGTTCTCTCGTGGGAACAGGCAAAGAATAATTGCTATCATATCTTACCGTATGCTCCGTAGCCGTTCCTTCTTCCAAAACACCACCATTAACGTCAATGTTAATCTTATATTCGTTTGCCGTAGCCTTTGCATATACTTTAAGTTCAGGTTCGGAAATATAATAACTATCTTCCCACGCCAAAACATATCCGGTAATGGTCTTGGGAGCATTTTCTGAACTTACGTAATTGTGCGTTAGAACGTTGTACGCTGTATATACAACGTTGCCGTTTGCTACAAAGTATACGTTCGTCTTGAATTTTCTATAAATATGTAATGTGAAAAATCTGCTTACGTTGCCGTTAGAATTGCTTACTACTGCATAGAAAAGATTTTCACCATCGTTTATGTTGGTTGCAAGCTTGGTAGGAATTAAGGTTTGTCCTTCCTTGTCTGCATATAATTGCCAACTATTGCTTTCCGATACTTGTACGATTGCAGATAAGTCAACTTGCGTAACACCGGGTTCTACGTCAAGATATACGTCGGTATCATCAACCTTTCCGCCTACAATACCAACAATCTTGGGTACGCTTACGTCATCAATCCATTTAGCATAAAGAGTGACGTCACCTTCAACCCTGCTAGTTGCAAAATCCCATTTGGTAATACAATCAGGCTCCAAATACCAGCCACCAAAAATAAAACCTAAACGAGATACACCCGGCTCAACAACAAGATTTCCCCTAACAATTTGTTGGCTTTGAACTTCCGTTCCACCCATTGAATTGAACGAAACGCTAAAAACCCTATTCTGTTCTTCAACCGTGATAAGACGTGCATAAACACGAAGATTCTCCGTCAACGGTTGGTCTAAAAGTGAGTTGACGGTAAAAGGTTGTTGCCAAATACCTTCGTCAAAATACCACCCCTTGAACACGTACCCTTCTACTTGTGGGTCGGAAGGAAGCGTGACCATCTCTTCCCCTTGCGTGCTAATTGTGTGATATACTTCGCCGTTTACCATGAACTCCAATGCTACGTCAACATTGGCACAAGCAAACAACACCGTAGATACCACTGCGAGTAACATAACTAAAGATGAGAGAAGTTTTGCTTTTTTCATAACTTTCTTTCTCCTTCACGTATTACTTAAGTAAATATATAGTTAAATTATAATATTCGATTTTCGAATTGTCAATTCTATTTTCGAATAATTGGTATATTGTATACGTATGAGTAAGATTTTTGGAGAAAGATTAAAAGAATTACGCCTTCAAGAAGGACTTAGCCAAAAAGAGTTTGCGAAAATATTGGGTACTTCGCAAGCAAGTCTTTCTAAATGGGAAAACGACGTCCAAGAACCGTCCATAGAAGATATTATTAAAATTTGCAATCACTTTAATATCTCCGCCGATTACGTCATAGGTCGCCAAGACTGGTTTTAAGTATAGAAAGCATCAGCTTTCTTTTTTTAAACAAAAGTAAAAAATAGTCAAGTGAAAGTTTAGTGAATAGAGTGTTTATTAACTATAAGGAAAGTAACCATAAGGATTTCATTTGCATATATTAAATTGCGAGGAAATAAATATGGATATTAACGAGTATATTAAAAGAAAGAACGCAAGTAAGAAGAGAAACCTTAGTCCCGAGGAGGCGATACTCAAGTATTCCAAAATGGATGAGGCAAGTCTTATGCAGGAACTCTTTAAGACGGCTGAGGAAGGGAGAAAATCGGGGGAACTGGATAACGGAGTGCTAGATGGTTTTCTTGAAAAAATGGCACCTCTTCTTAGCAAAGAGCAGTCGGAGCGAATGCGCGAACTCATAAATGATTTAAAAAGGTAAAATATGGATTTAACTCAAATGCTACCCCTACTAATGATGATGCAAAATGGGAATAAAGGTAATAAAAGTAAGGGAAACGGGAACCCAATGGGAGGAATGGACATTAACACCATGATGCAAATGATGTCCATGCTTGGCGGTATGAACGGTGGAGGCAATGCGCCAAACACTAGTCAAAACGCTACGACCACACAACCCATTAATCCAGACCTAAGCAAGATAAACGGCATGCTCTCCCCGGAGATGCTTTCCCTACTTAGTAAT
>JAZSKG010000023.1:0-8647 GCA_045534735.1 Candidatus Stercoripulliclostridium sp. | reverse complement strand
TTTATACAAAAATATTTTTGCCTAAACATTATAACACTACTAAAGTAGTGCAATCAATTATTTAACCTAAATTATTAAAATTTTTTTGCTTTTTCTTTAAAAAACAACCAAAAACTATTTGGTAAGGGTTTTAAACATATTTGCAACTTCCATTATCTCTTCTTTGGTAGTTGCTTGGAAAACTTTATTTTTTATCTCTTTACCACCGCGTAAACCATAGGTGTAACCTGCTACGTGCTTCTTAATACAGTTTACTGCAACGCGTTCCGGCATTACTGATTCTAGCATACTAAAATGCTCTTTTACGAGTTCCGTAATATCATATTCGGGAACCCAACCTTGAAGTTCACTAAAAATATACGGTCTACCAACAGCACCACGTGCAACGGCAATTCCATCTACACCCGTTGCATCAAACATTGCGTCGCTTTTTTCTTTAGAGGTGACGTCTCCGTTGCCAAAAACGGGTATGCTTACTGCTTCCTTGACTGCTTTAATGGCATCTAAGTTTACGTTGCCACTATAAAATTGCTCCCTAGTGCGACCGTGAACGACTATTGCTTTTGCACCGGCTTCCTCTATTTCCTTAGCAACTCTAACGCAATTTATCTCGTTTTCGTTAAAACCTATCCTCATTTTTGCAGTCACGGGTCTACCCCCACTGCTCTTTACGGCAGAGTGGACTATCATTCCTACTCTATACGGATCGCGCATCAATGCAGAGCCCTCTCCGTTTTTCACAATCTTAGGAACGGGACAACCAAAATTTAGGTCTATTACGTCAAATTTATTTAGCACCTTTAGGGCAATTGCCTTTTCTATAAACTCCGGCTCTCCACCAAAAAGTTGCACGGCTTTAATGGGTTCTCTTGGGTCGGTTGCAAGTAGTGACGCAGTATTTTCCGAACCATACACCAATCCTTTTGCCGACACCATTTCGGTTACACAGAGGCCTGCACCATATCTATATGAAAGCACCCTTAGACCGACGTCACTAAAACCCGCAATTGCAGGCAATATAAAACGGGAATTAAGTTGTATATCCCCTATCTTAATCATTACTCTAGAATACTCTTACTCTCTTGGTAATATTTTTCCATTAAATCCATATTTTTAGGACAGAGTTCAAAGCCCTCTTCCTTTGCCTTTTGTTCTACGTATAAAAATCTCTTTATAAATCTATTGGTAGTGCCACTCAAAGCAAGTTCGGGGTCAATCTTCATAAATCTAAAGACGTTTAGTACTGCAAAGAGTACGTCGCCACCCTCTTTTTCTTGCTCTTCCGGTGTGGTCGCAGACATAAGTTCCAAAAGTTCTTCTTGTACCTTTTGAAGAGCGCCGTCAACGTCTAAAAAGTCAAAACCACATTTCTTTATGATTTTTTGTACTTTATATGCCCTCATTAGCGCTCCGAACGTTACGGGAACAGATTTAATCTTGTCTTCCAGTCCACTATATCCCTTTTCAACAGCCTTTGCTTGCTCCCAAAACTTGAGTGCTTCCTCTGCATTTTGTGCTTTATTGGTGCCAAAGATATGGGTGTGACGAGAAACCAGTTTGTGGCATATTCCATTAATTACGTCTACGGGGGTAAAGAAGTCGCTTTCTTCTGCAATAGATGCGTGGAAAAGTCCTTGCAAGAGTACGTCGCCACTTTCTTCCACCATCTTATCATGGTCCTTTAGGTCAACCGCTTCAGCAAGTTCGTACGCCTCTTCTATTGCATTATTTCTAATGCTTTCATTAGTTTGTGCTTTGTCCCATTGGCATCCATCGGGATCACGCAAGCGACGGATTATCTCTATAAGGTCGCCAAAAGTATAATAATCTCTATCTATAAAATCTGCGCATTTAACAACCAAGCGAGGACGATAAGTTAGGGCATCTACGGAAACTTCTTCACTTTCTCCGTTATCGTTTAGAATTATAACCTTGGCGTTTTTACCAAAGTTGAAAAGCAATTTTTCCCTTACTTTTTCAAAAATATCTTCGTCTATACCATCAATAATAATGGGAATATTACATTCAAAATTCGCAATTTTTCTTTCAATAAAGTCTTCGCCTGTAAAGTATGTAAAAGAGTTCATCATACTCTCCTTTTTAGTTTTATGATTTTGCTACCAAACGGTAGACTTAGTATTTCTTCTTCATTAAATGCCTTTAGCACTACTAGTAGTAAATAAACTACTCCACTAAGCATTGTTACCACTAATATCCAAGCCGTTTTTAGCCCAAATATTACTGCAAGCCCAATGCTTACACTCATTATACCACTAAAGAGTAACATTACGCCACTATTTTTAACGATATCCCTATTTTTCCCCATTAGTCTAAATACCGATATAACGTTTAATAATGCCGTCACAAAAAATGCAACGAGTCCGGAAACAGCAACACCATTTATACCTATGGTATAAAGCAATATTACGCTAGTCACTATTTTTACCAGCCCACCAATGCCAAGATTTATTATGGGTGCGCGAGTATCCTTAAGCCCCTGCAATACGGAAGTGCAAATTTGAGTAACTGCAAGTAGCACTATGCTAAATGAAGATATTGTAAGCAGTACAGCCCCTCTTTCAACCTCTAATTCGGTAAGAGATCCATATAAAAAAGATAAAATTTCTTTAGGTGCAAGCGCAAAGAGAATGGTAAAAGGTAATCCTATAAGCACTGCAACCTTAATTGCAGTAGAAGTTTTAATTCTTATTGCTTCAAGGTTGCGCTCCTCTTTATTTTTAGAAAGATGAGGCACTACGGCTATCCCTATCGCGAGGGAAAGCGAAACGGGTAAGTTGACGAGAGTGCTAACAGGCCCCGAAAAAAGCCCGTACATTGCCGTTGCCGTCGTAACGTCGGTTTGGGTTTTTAGAATATTCACGACCATAAAACTATCTATAAACTGAATTAGAGGAAAAACCATACTACCCAAAGTAATGGGTAAGGATATATTTAATAATTCCTTATATAATACCCTAGCCTCCGAAAAACTTAATGGTACTTTTGCCACTGCTTTTCTCTTCTTATAAATTGTAAAGAGTACCACAAAGGTTGCAAGTTCACTTAGGCTTACTCCCGCTAACGCGCCACCTACTTGTAGGGCTACGCCATATGGAGAAAGAAGGCGCGCCAGGGTAAGTCCGGCTATTAGTTTTACAACCGATTCTATAATGGAAGAAAGCGCCGTAGGGTGCATTTGATAATTGCCTTGAAACCATCCTTTAAGCACGGCTATTCCACCTACGAAAAGAATGCTTGGAGCAACGGTAACGTATCCAACCCAAGCAGTCCTACTTCCTTGTAAAGAGGCAATACTACCACTTAAAAGAATAAGTGCCGTAGCAAGCGATACCCCCATTGTAAATAAAATAATGAAAGATGCTTTTATTAGTTTTTTATTCCCAACAAGGTTCCCTTTTACCAAATTTTCGGATACTAAAACACTAATTGCAAGTGGAAGCGCGCCACTTGATACAGTTAGCATTACGGCATACACGGGGTAAACTAATTGGTAAATACCCATACCCTCTGCACCAAGCAAATTGGTAAGAGGAATTCGGTAGAAAGCACCTATAACTTTGGAGGTTAGAGTCGCTAGCATTATAATGAAAGCGCTCTTTACAAAGGACTTCTTCATTATAGCCTAGAACCTATAAAGTGCGCGCACGTTTCTGCTGTTTTAAGAAGTGTTTCCGTAGGCTCCTTCTTGGAATACAATACGACTGCGCCCATGCAATCTCCTCTTACTATTATGGGCACGACTACTTGGCCCTTAACCTCGCTTACTTTGCCGTCAAAAAAGCCTTTTACCATGCTTCCCTTAAATACTTCCGTTTTACGGCATTCTATTATTTCCCTTAGTCCTTCGTCTACACTACTGCCTATACTGCATTTGGAAAGGTCGCCACTCAAAGCAACTATTTTATCGTTATCGGTTATTATTGCAGTATATCCCGTAGTACGATATACGCTAGAAGCATACTCCATTTGAAAGTCTATCATCTCGCTTACTGCAGAATATTTCTTTAAAACCAAAGTGTCGTCTTTTTGTACGACCTCTATTTCTTCCCCTTCTTTTATGCGCATTGTACGGCGCAATTCTTTGGGTATTACCACTCTTCCGAGTTCATCCATTCTTCTTACAATTCCTGTTGAACGCATATAATATAATCTCCTTAATCATAGTGTGCGCAATATTTAAGGTTGTATTAACGAAATTTATGATATAATTAATATATAATAAAAGGAGAATGCTTATGGAACTAACTTTTTTGGGCGCAGCGCGCGAAGTAACCGGCAGTTGTTATTTGCTAAGAGTGGGCGAAAAAAACGTGCTCATAGACTGTGGAATGGAACAAGGTCCCGATATCTATGAGAATCAAACCTTGCCTGTAAATCCCTCCAGCATTGATGCAATACTCATAACCCATGCTCACATAGACCACAGTGGCCTTCTACCTTTAATATATAAAAAGGGATATCGTGGCAAGGTCTTTATGACCCGTGGTACTAAGGACCTAACCAAAATACTGCTCTTAGATAGTGCACATATTCAAGAATACGAGGCAGAATGGCGCAATCGTAAGGCAAAACGTGGCTCACACAAGGAATATCAACCACTTTATACCAAAATAGATGCAGAGGGAGTAATAAAAAACTTCCGTGGCGTAGATTACGACAAACCCATTGACGTGGCAAGTGGCATAAGGGCGACTTTTATTGATGCAGGTCATCTACTGGGCTCTAGTTATATTGAGATTACCGCAACGGAAAAAGGTATTACGAAAACCCTACTTTTCTCTGGTGACATAGGTAACAAGAATAAGCCTATAATTCGTTGTCCCTCCCCTGCTCCCGGTGCTAACTTCGTAGTTATGGAGTCCACTTACGGAGATAGGCTTCACGGCAAAGACCCCGATTATGCAACCAATCTTGCAAGGATAATAGATGAAACTTTTGCTATGGGCGGAAACGTTGTAATCCCCACCTTTGCAGTTGGTAGAATGCAAGAAATGTTGTACTTCTTGCGCGAGATTAAAACGCGTAATTTATGTCCTAATTTCCCCGACTTTCCCGTTTACGTAGATAGTCCTCTTGCCGTAGAAGCAACTAACATATACAACAAAAACGTTGGTGAATACTGCGACGAGGAAACTTGTGCCCTTATAAACGAGGGCATAAACCCCATTACGTTTAAAGGTCTTAAGGTAAGCGTAACGGCAGACGACAGCAAACTTATAAACGTGGGATACGAACCTAAAGTTATTCTATCGGCATCAGGAATGTGTGAAGCAGGTAGAATCAGGCACCACCTAAAGCACAACCTTTGGAGAAAGGAAAGTACCATCGTCTTCGTTGGATACCAAGTTAAAGGTACGTTAGGTAGTCTATTGCTTGAAGGTGCCGACACGGTCAAACTCTTTAACGAAACCATAAAGGTACGTGCGCGCATAGTAAAATTAGAGGGTACCTCCTCACACGCAGACCGTAATCATTTAATAAGTTGGATTAAAGGAATCCCCTCTCCCTCTCGCGTATTCGTTACCCATGGTGAAGATAGTGTTGCAGAAAACTTTGCAAAAACCTTGGAGCGCGAACATAAGATACCTGCAATTGCGCCCTATAACGGCGCCGTATACGACCTTTTGAACAACGAATTTATATATCTCGGCAACAAGGAAAAGAAGCAAAACACACGTAGGCAAGAAGAAAGCGAGCGCTTTAATACCTCTACCGTATTCGGTGCGTTAAAGCAAGTAGCAAGCGAGTTTACAAAACTCATACCCACGTTAGAGGGTAGAGCCAACAGAGAACTCCGAGAGTTCACAAAAGAACTGAAAGCCTTAATAGAAAAATACAAGAATTAGCCATAATAAAAGCCCCGAAAGTTCGGGGCTTTTATTAATAATTACTTTTTAGATTCTGCATCTGCAATCTTTTTGATTACCTTGTAGATTACGTTTAGACCTTTATCAAGGGTATCGGTGCTAAATCTTTCCGATTTATCGTGCATGGTGTGATAGTAATAAGTAGTAGTTGGGTTTTGTGCAGCGATAGTTACGGTTGGAACTCCTGCGTTACGGAAAGGAGTAGAATCACATCCACCAACGGGGTTATATATAGATTTTGCATTATCTATACCCAACTCTTTGTAGGTATCGTGTACGTATTTAATGAGTGTGGGATCAAACTTAGTACCTTGTAGAAGGTCGCCTACAATAGCCTCAAAATAATCGGGGTCTGCTATGGAGTCAACGTTCAAAAGATAACTATGTCCGTCGGTAAGTTCATCTTTATGTTTTGCAACGTAGTCAAGACTTCCCTTTAGGCTTGCTTCTTCTGCGCCAAATCCCAAGTAAACCAGACGCATTCCTTCGGGCATATCTTCGGGATGCTCTTTAAAATACTTCATTATCATCATATTTACGCCAAGACCGGTTAGGTTATCCATTGCGCCAGGGCTGGCAATAGTTTTGTCGCCACTAACGTATTGGGTAATAAAATAGAAACCGGGGATAAATGCGATTGGTATTACCATGGTGCAAACGTTAACTATGAAGTCTGCATCGTTACCAAAATAAACGAAGTCGTTTACTGCACGAAGCACGCTAACTCCTATCATTAAAATAGCACCTACCAAGCCGTATGCCGTTTTGGGAATGGCAGTATTGGGGTTTTTAAGGGAAAGTTTCCAGCACCAACTGCTGTCGTAGTGAGCGCCAAGATATATGGTAAACTTGGTTTCGCCGTTTGCCGGCTTTAACTCGGAAATAATGTTAGAGGATTTCTCGTGCTTAAAGAGCAAATCAAAGGTACCGGTGTAACGAACTACTTGTAACATAGTAAAGATCATTACGCAACAATACATAAATCCTGCAAGTATGTTACCATAGGTGCCTCCAACGTAGTATACTATCGTTGCCAATAAGGCTGCGTAACCCAGGTAACATATACCACCTATACTTGCTCTAGGCGCAAAGGTAAAACCTTCGGTTTTGGTATCCAATCCCACTCTATCCTTAATTTCTTGTTGGATTTTTACACAAGCGGCTTTTTCCTCATCACTACCAGGTAGACGTGGTCCGTCGGCTTCAATTTTCTTAATGAAATCCATTGTTTCGTCGGCGTACTTCTTAAACATAATATCTCCTTGTCCTTTAATTTATTGCTTGATACTAATCAAGTGGTAAATTTTTATGTTTTCTATACAATTCTTCTACTGCAATGTTGTATTTGCAAGAATATTTTACTTCTTTAAAATAGAAACGATTTACTATACTATCAATAGTTAAATCTACTGCTTCATAATTCTTATGAACTATGGTGCTTTGCTTTAAAATGGGGATTTGAATGAGCACTTCTTCATCATTATCATAACGACGGCCCTTAAATCCAATATACTCGTGATTTAGGAAAAAATCACCCTCGCCCAACTCTACGTAGTTATGATTTGCATCTGCTTGCTCCCAAACTACCGAGTGGCGCATTTCAAAGTTTTCGTCCTCTATTTCCTTTCTTACGCTCTCCCTTTCGTACTCATACCATAGGTCTATTCTTTCAAAGCCTACGGAATCTCCTACGGGTATAATTTCGCCATACTCGGTGTACTCAACTTTGTTGCCACAATGCTCGCAAGTGAGATAGTGAGCATCACTAACGTTTTCATACTCCATACCACACTTGGGACATTTGTATAGAATGTAATTAAGTCCTTCTGCAGGTCTCTTAGATTTAAAGCGAAGGTTGTTTTCGCGTTGATATAGGCAGTCGTTAAACTTGAACTTTTCTTTTAGAACGGCATAAATTTCCTTGTCGCTCATTTCAGCAAGTTGTTCCTTTGTGAAAAGCAAGGTGCTTTCGTTGGTTACAACACCATACTTAAAGCCTTTATACCAGCGAGGACGAGCGCAATATCCACCGTTATTGTGGCAGAATACTACGTCAACCTTTAGCATCTTTAGAAGTTTAGCAAGACTTTCCGGTATATAATACATTCCCCTTCCGTCAAGAGTGAATTTACCCTCTGGGAAAAGAGCAAGAGAGCAACCGTTGTCAACGGCTTTCTTCATGGAACGAATGGAGGCTAGGTCCATTTCAAATTGGTTAATGGGAAGGAGTCCAAGTAACTTAGTAAAGGGCTTAAGTACTCCCCAGGTCATTACGTCTCTACCGCAAACAATGTTGAGTGAAACGGGACTCATGGTAAGCATCATCATTGCAACGTCCATTATGCAAGAGTGTGTACCTACGCATACGAACGGGCCCTTTCTTTCCTTAATTCTAGGATCCTTTTTAAATTTTGCGTTTATCCAAATCTTACCAAGAATTCTGCCTACGAGTATTAGTAACGGGTAGACGAATTTGTTGGGTTTAGAGGGAACAAAGTTCTTGTCTTTCTTTTTGTCTTTCATTATTTTAGGTTTTCAGGGTTTAGGCCTTCAAGTTCGGGTAAAACGAATCTGCCGTCTTTACGAATGAGAACGTCGTCAAAATAGATTTCTCCACCACCGTACTCAGGAGTTTGAATGAGTACTAGATCCCAGTGAACTGCACTTACGTTACCATTGTCGCAGTCTTCATAACAACTGCCGGGGGTAAAGTGAATGGAGCCGGCTATCTTCTCGTCAAAGAAAATATCACCCATAGG
>JAZSKG010000254.1:0-3185 GCA_045534735.1 Candidatus Stercoripulliclostridium sp. | reverse complement strand
GGTGACCAAATGCCTGTTCACGTACCACTATCAATTGCTGCACAGGTTGAAGCAAGATTCCTTATGCTTTCCACCAACAACGTTCTAAAGCTTTCTGATGGTAAGCCAATTCTTTCACCTACCCAAGACATGGTTATCGGTTCTTACTACCTAACCCAAGTTAAGGAAGGCGCAAAGGGCGAAGGCAGAGTATTCAAAGACGTTGAAGAAGCTAAGATGGCATATCAAGTTGGCGATATAGCTCTCCAAGCAAAAATTGAAGTTAAGGTACAAAAGGAAATTGATGGTTGCGTATACAGAAAGCGCATACCTGTAACCGTAGGTAGAATTATCTTCAACGAATCTCTCCCACAAGACCTTGGATTCTGCAAGAGAGAAACCCCCGAAGATATGCTTGAGTTTGAAGTTAACCACATTAACGGTTGGAACCCCGTTGGCAAGAAGCAACTTTCACAAATCGTAGAAAAGTGCTTTAAGCTCAAAGGCTCAACCGAGGTTTCCAAGGTTCTTGACAAAATTAAAGCAACCGGCTTCAAGTATTCCACCATTGGTGCAGTAACCACTTCCGTTTTTGATATGAAGATTTCCGACAACAAGAAGGAACTCTTAAAGAAAGCAGAGGACGAAGTACACGCAATTGAAAAGCGTTTCCGTCGTGGTCTCCTTACCGAAGACGAAAGATATGAAGAAACCGTTAACGTATGGGCAAAGACCACCAAGGACGTTGCAGACGACCTTGAAAGAAGCTTCCGTGAAACCGACAAATCTAACCCAATTTGGATGATGGCTGACTCCGGCGCTCGTGGTAGCATGCAACAAATCAAGCAACTTTCCGGTATGCGTGGCTTGATGAACGATCCTACTGGTAAAGTTATTGAAATTCCTGTTAAGAGCTCATTCCGTGAAGGTCTATCCGTTCTTGAATACTTCATTTCATCACACGGTGCTCGTAAGGGTGGTGCAGATACCGCACTTAAGACGGCTGACTCCGGTTACCTAACCAGACGTCTAGTTGACGTAGCACACGACGTTATCGTAAACGAAGAAGACTGTGGCGATACCCGTGGCTTCACCGTAAAGGCTATTGTTGACAGCGCAGGCGCAACCATAGAAGGTCTAAAAGAAAGAATTGCCGGTCGTTTCAGCGTTAAAGATATAGTTTCTGCTGACGGCGAAGTTATCGTTCCCGCTGATACCCTTATTAGCGAAGACGATGCAGAAAGAGTTGTTAAAGCAGGCATTACCGAAGTTAAGATTCGTTCCGTTCTTACCTGTAAGGCAAAACGTGGCGTATGTGCTAAGTGCTACGGCGCTAACATGTCCAGTTGGAACAAGGTTAAGATTGGTGAAGCAGTTGGTATCATAGCCGCCCAATCAATAGGTGAACCCGGTACTCAGTTGACCATGAGAACCTTCCACACCGGTGGTATCGCAACCAACGCCGACATCACCCAAGGTCTACCCCGTGTTGAAGAACTTTTTGAAGCACGTGAGCCTAAGGGTAGAGCAACCGTTGCTACTATTAGTGGTATAGTTTCCATTAAGGATACCGATAGCATGAAGGTTGTAACCGTTTCTAACGGCGAAAATAGCATGGATTACAAGATTTCTTCCAAGGCTAAACTTCTCGTTAAGGACGGCGACAGCATCCAAAGTGGTGATCCTCTAATGGTTGGTTCCGTTCATCCCCAAGATACTCTTGCAACCAAGGGTGTTCAAGGTGTTCAAGAATCCATGATTCGCGAAGTACAATCTGCATACATCACCAACGGTGTTCACATTCAAGATAAGCATATTGAGGTTATCGTTCGTCAAATGCTCAGAAAGGTTAGAATTACCGAGCCTAACGACACCAACCTACTACTCAATGAAGAAGTTGACCTCGGCAGATATGAAGAAGAAAACGAAAGAATTCTTGAAGAAGGTGGCATTCCTGCAACGGGTAAGAGAATCCTTCTTGGTATCACCAAAGCATCTCTTGCAACCGAATCCTTCTTGTCTGCAGCATCCTTCCAAGAGACCACCAAAGTTCTTGTTGATGCAGCAATTCGCTCCAAGATTGACCACTTCACCGGCCTCAAGGAAAACGTTATTATTGGTAAGTTAATCCCCGCCGGTACCGGTATGAAGTGCTATAGAAATATCAGCCTAGAAAAGGTTGACGAAGCAAAACTTGAGCCCGTAGCAGAGACTAAGTCCTGGCTAGACGAAGAGTTTGACAGCAACTACGACGGCGACAATAACTAAAACTATTAAAGTGGAGCGGTTTTAAAAATCGCTCCCTTTACTCTAAACCGAAGTAATTTACAAGGGAAAACAATTATGAAAAGATTATTCACCTGTGAATCTGTAACCGAAGGCCATCCTGACAAGGTTGCCGATCAAATAAGTGATGCAGTTCTAGACGAAATGATTAGACTAGATCCATACTGCAGAGTTGCTTGTGAGACGGCAGTAACTACCGGTATGGTATTCGTAATGGGCGAAATTACCCACAAGGGCTACGTTGATATCCCCGGTGTAGTAAGAGAAACCATTAAAAAAATAGGCTACGATAACGGCGACTTGGGCTTTGATTACAAGAGTTGCGCTATTAACGTTCAAATAGACGAGCAATCTGCAGATATAGCAATGGGCGTAAATAGTTCACTTGAACATAGAGCAGGTGGCGACGATTATGATACCGTAGGTGCAGGCGACCAAGGAATGATGTTTGGTTATGCAACCAATGAAACGGAAAGTTATCTTCCTTTGCCTTTGGAACTAAGTCACAAAATGTGCCGTAAACTTGCAGAAGTTAGAAAGGCAGGCATACTCCCATATCTTCGTCCGGATGGTAAAGGTCAAGTAACCGTAGAGTACGATGACAACAAGGTAGTTAGAATAGAGGCAGTAGTACTTTCCACTCAACACGCCGATAGCATTGATATTGAAACGCTTAGAGCAGACGTTAAGAGGGAAGTTATAGACAAGGTTATGCCTGCTGAACTCATAGACGAAAACACCAAGTTTTACATTAACCCCACGGGAAGATTCGTAATAGGTGGACCTAATGGCGATAGTGGACTTACCGGAAGAAAGATAATAGTTGACACTTATGGTGGCGCTTGTGGTCATGGAGGTGGAGCATTTAGTGGTAAAGACCCCACTAAAGTTGACAGAAGTGCAGCATATTATGCAAGATA
>JAZSKG010000198.1:0-7939 GCA_045534735.1 Candidatus Stercoripulliclostridium sp. | reverse complement strand
GCTATAAAAACGTCGTCTCCTATATTTAACGGCGCAATAAGGTTGGCGTTGCACCCTATAAACACCCTTTCGCCCACCTCGGTTTTCCTTTTGATTTTACCATTATAATTTGCAAACACCGTGCCACAGCCTACGTTTGTTTTGTTTCCCACGACTGCATCTCCGACGTATGCTAAATGCGCCACTTTTACTCCGTCACCAAGGGTAGAGTTTTTTACTTCCACGTAATCCCCCACCCTACACTCTTTGCCAATTATCGCCCCTTTCCTAAGAGTCGTAAAGGGGCCAACGGTCGCACCTTCCCCTATCTCGGCTTGTATCGCATAAGTTGACCTAAGGTCTGCGCCATCGCCTATGGTCGTGTCCGTCAAATCACAAAAAGGATAGATAGTTACGTTTTTCCCTATTTTAGTGTTTCCTCTCAAAACGCAAAAGGGATGTACCACACTACCCTCGCCTATCTCCACACTACTTTCAACGTATGTTTTTTCCGGACACAGTATCCTCACTCCACGTTTTGCAAGTTTATCGCAGTTTATTATACTATTTTCGCATATTTGGGTATCCTTAATTGCATTTTTATTGTTATTTAACGATTCTTGTTTAAGCAATTCATTTTCTAAGAAAAATTGTATTTCTTCCGCTTTTTCCCTTGCGCTTTCATACCTTTCGCTCTCCACCATAACACGAATTTTAGGTTCCGTTCCACTAGCCCTTACGACCACTCTAAGATCGCCCCGCTCTTGCTCTCTTAAATATTGCTTAATGCTTTTTGAGTTTTTAAATTCTTCCATTTGATCTTGGTTTACTATTATTTCTCTTTCTTCCTTAGGGAAAAGTACCAAATCGCTTAAACAGTCCAATCCCCTTTCTCTATCCAAAAGCGCAACCAACAGCGAAACCAATATGCCGTCTCCCGTTTCAGCATACTCCTTAACAATAATATGCCCACTGCTTTCCCCACCTAAATTTGCCCCTCTATTTACCATTTCATCATATACGAATTTATCGCCAACACCCGCTCTAATAAACTCTACGCCCCTATTTTCCAACGCTTTCTCTAAGCCGAGGTTTGAGTTTAGAGTACCCACCACAACTTCGTTTTTTTCTAAATTATGCTCGCTCAAATATCTAAATAGAGCATATAACAGTTGATCGCCGTCGTAGATTTTTCCACCCTTTACACAAATGACTCTATCTCCGTCTCCATCATAAGCAAAGGCTATATCAACGTTCTTTTTGCGCTCTATATCTAAAAGAGGCACTAAACAAGTTGCGCCACAGTCAACGTTGATTTTTTCTCCGCAACCTTCCTCGTTTATTGCATATACCCTACAACCCAAATCTTCAAATATTCTTTTAGCAACCCTCGTAGTTGCACCATAACAAAGGTCCAGGGCTACTCGCATCCCTTTAATACGCGCGCCCACGAGGCTTTTTAGCCAATTTTCATATTCAGTCGTGTCAATAGTTGAAATAA
Source organism: Candidatus Stercoripulliclostridium sp. (assembly GCA_045534735.1). GTDB lineage: Bacteria > Bacillota > Clostridia > Christensenellales > DTU072 > Stercoripulliclostridium_A. The sequence continues at coordinate 6,459 of JAZSKG010000198.1, read as the reverse complement.
CAACCTTCTCCCTTCCTTGAGGCAAATAACAAGCCGAGATGGCCCTTTCAAGCCTTTTTTCTTCCGTCTCGGAGAGTTTTGCTCCTCTTCTTGTAAAGAATTTCAGCCCATTATATTCGGGCGGATTATGGCTTGCAGACACCATTATTCCCAACATACAACTCTTGATTTTAGTCATATATGCTAGAGTAGGCGTAGGTGCAACGCCTAAGTCGTATACTTTTATACCCACTATTCCCAGCCAATATTTAAGGTCGTCCAGTATCCTTTTACCACTAATTCTAGTATCTCTTGCCAAGCATACTTCTATTTTCCCGTAGCAAGAATAAACGGCTTGAGCGATTTTTCCCAAATACTCCCTTGTAAAACATTCTTCTTTTGCTCTAATACCATCGGTGCCGAAGCGCATGCTCCTCCTTTATGGATATATTATATGCAAAAGGTTTTCCATGCGTTAAAAAAAGCGCTACCACTTGGGTAGCGCCCTCTTGTAAAACTTTTACAACTCTTTTATTACTTTTAATAATGCGTTTGCGTTTATCTCGCAAGCCTTTTGAGCGAGAGTTGCGTAATCCATAGGCGACTCGTCTCCCGCAGAATCGCTAATTACCTTTAAGGCACCGAATTTTACGCCTGAAATATAGCAAACTTGTGCGCAAGCACAACATTCCATATCACAAGCAACGGCATCAAAGGTTTTAGCAATATTCCTAGATTCCTCATCGCTGGCAACAAATCTATCTCCCGTCGCCACGCGTCCTACGACTGCGTTGCCCGCCGCCTTTCTTATAACTTCAACTACTTCTTCATCACAATCAAAGTAGACCTTATTTAGCCCACTAATGAGCCCTATGGGATCACCAAGGGCCGTTGTATCGGAATCGTGCTGACAAACGCTACTAACCGAAAGCGCCGTAAGGGGAGCAAGTTTACCGACTCCACCCGCTATACCGGTATTTATAACGCACTCAACGTTATAATGCTCTATCATTAAAGTAGTGGTATATGCCGAGTTTACTTTACCTATACCGGCAAGCGCTAGAACCACCTCTTTTTCGCCCACTTTACCTATGGTAAAGGTTTTTCCTTTGTACTCTTCGGTATACGTATTGGAAAGCCCTTGGGCTATGCCCAGGGCTTCCTTTTCCATTGCTATTAAAAGTCCGATTCTTATCATTCTGCAGTGTAGGTTTCTACAATGATTGCACCGTCTTCAAGAGAAACGGGCTTACCAAGATTGGTTACAATGGTTACGAATGCTTCACCGATCTTGTCGTTAACTACATTTTCAGAAGTATCAATGTTTTCGCCTGCTTCTTGTGCTACTTGGTTAGCCTTCTTAGCAAGGATCTTCATGATTGCTCTGGTAAGTGCGTTATCGCTATCGTTAATCTTCAAGGACTTGGAGGTGTAACTTAGACCATCTTCGCCGATTGCTATATTTTGATAACTTACGATGTATGCCTTTTCGGGAATCTTAATGAAACTTGCAACGCCTACTTCTTCAAGAGCATTGTTAAGTTCAGCAGTCATAGTACCTAAATCTATGGAAGCAACTACTCTTAGAACAAAACCTTCTGCCGTGTTGGCAATACTTACTTCGTCAATGTTTGCATTAAGGTCTTGTAAGTACTTAATAGCATCTTCATTGGATTCTGCTCCATCGTTTACCATTTGGTTGAAAATGTAAGCCAAAGTAGTATCTTTGTACTCAATGTTCTTTTTAGTGGGATAAACGATCTTATCGGTGATGATAGATGAATAGTCAATGCTACCGTCTTCCTTCTTTTGAACGCTACTTTCGCCAATGTTTTCGGTAGCAGTTGCCTTTTCTGCAACTTTATCAACGGGTTTTTGAATGATTTCACTTTCCGATGGGGGTTCTAAAATCTCCTTTAGCATCTTGGGGAAATCTTTAAATTTAACGTCGGCAAGACCTAAAGTGGCTAAGGTTTCTCCCTCAAAAAGTTCTACGTCTGCTAAACCAACGTCTGCAGGGGTTAGGTTGATTACAATCAAAACACCCGCAACAAGGGCTATTACAACCACTAGTGCTATAATAATTGCGCCTTTGAGACAGCCTGTGTTTGCTGGTTGTGCCATATTTTCTCTCCTTTTTTATGTTTACCCCTTGGGGTAATTTCATTATTACACGAGATTATCGTTTTGTCAACAATCAATTAGAAATTGTACCTACTAGTTTTTCGTAAAGTTCTTTACTGTTGGGTATAGGGTCGCCTGGCTTAATTTCCGGTTCATAATTTATAAAATCCGTACAGGTTAATACGCATGGATTAGATATATGCGGAGGCTTGGAAAAATTGATAACCATGCCTAAGAGCGAAGCAATTGTTTCTAATTTACCCTTGGGTTTGCCCTTCTCATCTTCTAATGGTATAACAAATGTGTGAAGTGGCGTTTCCGAATTAAGACGTATACCCTCTTGGTCCAAAACTGATAAAACACCCAGTCCCATATAAGCGAAACTAGCATACTCCTCTCCACCGTATTTGTAGAATATTCCATCATACTCTTCTTCCATGATAAAGGACTCTATAACTTCGGCAAGGGCTTTCGCTAAATGATCTCTCAAAGTGCCGGTGACTATATTGTTACCAACAAGGCCAAGCATACCCTCTGCAAAAATATCCTTAAACTCCTCGCGCTGTTTCCAGTTATAAACATCCATAAAGCCTTCAAATACAACGTCAACGTTAATGAGTTTGTCCATTGTAGGCTCTCTGAATTTACTGGTTACAAGTTGAATTGCTGAGCCACCTTGTTGCTTAAAAATGTTATTTTTAAACGTATAAGTACACCTATCTGCCCTACCCGGCTCGTGTTGTATGCTGACTCCGTTAAGGTAGTTCTCGCCAAAAATACAGCCTTCTACCAATGCATTGGAAACGTTTCTAAGCGATAGCCCTTCGTTAAAGCCTGACAATTGACAATACTTAACTTCTATGGGTGAAGTGCACCAATTGGTGTTTACAAAGCCCAATGCACTAGTAGTGCCTTCGTATGCTTTTGATCCAACGGCTACAACGTCTTCTATAACGAGCGTACCATTAAGATTACGGCCATATGCCACGGCATCAATTAGCCAATTACGCCAATTACTCAAATCGCTTTCATCCATTACAGCATAATCTGTGGCATCAATTTTAAAACCATTTCCGTAAATGCTACTACGCGCACTGGCCATATACGTTGGATAAAGATCGGCTTGCAAAACAATATCGTTATGATTTAGTACGCCCACTCTTTGAAGTTGATCCCAAGTATAAACGTTTATGGCATCCTTTTCACGTAGATTAAAGGTAAAACTTCTTTTAACTCTTTGTTGAAGTAAGTTGTTTACTTTTAAAGTTGCCGTCAATGTTACCGATTGACCTTTACTTGCTTCGGTAAATTCCAAAATAACGTCTTGAGAACCTTCTATTTTGGAAATTTTTAACATTTCCGAGTCGCTAGCACTCCACTCAACGTCAAAAGTGTTATTTTTATCGGTAAGTCCAAACTTAAAAGTGTTTATTCTATTCCCATTTTCATCAAGCCAATATCTTCCCCACGTGCGAGTGAGTTGGATACCTAATTTTTGATCTGCTGAGCCAAGTTCAAGTTCAAACGCGATGGGGTTTTCTCTAACGGCAACTTCCTTTTCTATCGTAATTCCGTCTATGGTTGCGCTTACCAAAGATTGTCCGGCTTTTAATGGAACTAGCATACCGGTAATGGGTTCAAACTCCAATACTTCAGTATTGGAAACTTCTATTTTTACATCTTTAAGAGGAGTTCCGGTTGCTAGAACGCCAACTATTGGATAATAGCCACCATTTCTCGTGTACATCACGTCTAATAGTTCTATAAATCCAATTTCATCTTCGTCAACCGATACTACTTCAACCTCTACAGATTCTCCGTTTAATACGAAGGAATACCTGTTTTCGGCAATGGAACTAACTAACACTTCACTACTTAGAGCATGATTCTCTTTTAGGTAATCTGTAGTTATTTCACTCATAGAAGTGTAAATGGTATTAGAAGAAACTATCGCATTAGACGTATCAACGTCAAAATAATCGCTTATGGTTGCACCATTTTTATCTACTGCGCTAGCCTTTATACGAGAGAGGCCCTTTCCCACTATTTTAAGTTCACCATTTTCACTGATTTCCACAACGGAAGTATTTGATGAACTCCATTGAACGTCATTGTTGCGAAGGGCGTCTATGGGATTAATATCAACAAAGTATTTGCCACCTGACAAAAGTTCTTCGTTTTGTTCAACGAATATTCCATTTTCATCATAGATTTCTATGCTTTCTATGGAGTCGCTTGTAACGTGGAAGGTTATTTCTTTATAGACGTTAACGTTGGCTTTTGCACGAATATCCAACTTGCATGTGCCTATCTTTTTGGGAATTATGGAGTAGCGATTGCTCTCTCCCATTTTTTCTAATTCTACTTCGCCTTCTCCTACACCCTCTACGCGCTCGTATGTGATTTCTTTATCTTGTGTAATGGCGGGAAGAACGTCTATTATGATAAACTCTTCAAAATTTTGTACGTCAACCTTCACGTAATCACTGCGCCCTATTTCAACGTTATCGCTTGATTTTATTACCATTTCAGAGGGATTTACCGGTGTTGTTATACCAATAATAGTGCCCGTTACGGATAACGCAACGACCACGACTATCGGAATTATGAAGATTACGCCAATCAAGAATTTTTTCATGCCAAATAATTATTTAGAAATTTCAACCTCTCCTCTGAGTTTTTCATAGAGTTCTTTACTATTAGGTATGGGGTCGCCGGGCTGAATTTCCGGCTCTCCACCAGCAAAATTAGTACAAACTATGGTTGACGGATTACACAAAGTATCTACGTGCGTCAAACCTATATCCTTATGCATAGATTTAATCAAAGTCTCCAGTCTCTGCATCTTACCAACGGGATTTCCTTCGCTATCACGGAAAGGAAGGTCCGTCTTCATAAGTCCGGGAGATTCTACAACAATGCAATCGGAATCTATTTGGAACAATGCGCCCAGTCCCATGTATCCAAACGATACGTATTCTTCGCCCGCGTATTTATAGTACAAGTCTTGTACTGCATCACCCTCGGAAACGTCTTCCAATACGTCGTTAAGTATGGGAAGCAATAATGCGTCTATGGCTCCACCAAGCGCACTATCGCTGGGTATAAAGGTCTTAACGTACTTTCCTATCATGCCGGAAACACTACCATAGAATTGATCTTTGGTTTGCCAGTTATAGAAGTCGTTAAATCCTTCAAATCTCATATTGGGTGCGCTATTAACGTGTGAATTAATGTTTTCTACACCATCTGCAACACTTGCATTAAGAATGCTGGGACCTTGAGAAATCTTAAATACGTTGTTACGGAATATTATTTCATTAGGGGTTTCCGGGAAACGACGATCGTTTTCGTTATAGAAATATATGAAGCAACTGCTATCAACGTTGTCGCCTAGTATACATCCCTCAACAAGGGTATTGTAATGGTAGCCTATTTCTATGCCGTACAAGGTATTGTATACTTGTACAAAACGGAAGTTAACTGGTAAATCTTTGGGGAAATCATCAAATTTACTTCTCTTTTCCGACCACAAAGAGTTTGAACGAATGCCCGAACCTCTGTCGCCTACTTCTTCCAAAGAGTTTGCATTGAAGACAATAATATCTTCAAAGTTCATACTATCATTACCCTCTTGAACGAATTGTTCATAGTTGGCTTTGTATGCTGCTTCGCGACTACGATATACGAAGTCCTCAAAGTCGTACTCTATGGCTCCGTCGTTATAGTCAAGGTTAACAACCTCGGAAGCATCCCACTTAAAGCCGTTACCATAAACGCTTCCGGTTATGTTATCCAGTCTTTCTGTTGCCTTTATGTCGCTTTGTAGAACGTAATTATAGAACTTATGCGCATTTAACCATTTTGCTTGCTCAAAAGTATAAATATTAACGCTGTTCTTTTGAGGTCTAAAGTTGAAAGTAAAACTACGTTTTACCCTTTCTTGTAAGATGTTATCAACCTTAAGGGTAGCGGTAATGACTACGCTTTGTCCCTTTGCTCCTTCTTTAAAGTTTATGATTACGTCTTGACTATTCTCAACACGAGTTAAATCCGCCCAATCTGCGTTATTAACGCTCCACTCTACGTCAAAAGTATTTCTCTTATCGGTTAATCCAAATCTATATTGTGTGGTAAAATTATTGTTTTCGTCTAACCAATAAAGTCCCCACGTTCTAGTTAATTGTATGCCTAGTTTTTGGTCGGCGGCGCCTAATTCTAATTCAAACGCAATGGGATTTTCCCTTATGGTCACTACTTTTTCCTTAACTTCTCCACCTCTGGTGAACTTAATGGTTGCCGTGCCGGGAGCCACCGGAACCAATGTATCAGTTTCCTTAACGTACTCTAAAACCT
>JAZSKG010000275.1:0-6224 GCA_045534735.1 Candidatus Stercoripulliclostridium sp. | reverse complement strand
ACGACATGGCTACCATCCGACTTCGGTAGACTTCGTAGTTTAGATGAGATACGACGCAAAGGGAAATTATACTAGGGAAGCGTACTAAGAGGTACGTGACCCGACGGATAACTTTCACTTTGCTAAGTAGGTCGCCAAAATACAAAGTCTAAATAATAGTAACTACTAACGTAGCACTACCACCATTATTAGAAATAACTTTTGCCATATAATAAGCCGGTATAAACCAGGTATCGCCCTTTTTGATCTCTTCACCGGTTTCAAAGTGAGCAGAACCATCGGCAACGGTGAAGGTTACGAAAGACTCTTCGGAATAGATGAGGTATTCGCCGTTTTCAATTTTTACTTCTTTAGAAGTAAAGTATCCGTTCTTAGTGAGCAGTCTTATCTTGGAACCATTGGAGAGTTCTTTGGTTTCGTGAGGAAGGGGTAGTTCACTCTTTTTAAGGTTCATAACCTCCAAAGCCTCGCGAATGTGAAGTTTACGGGGAGCTCCGGACTTGCCCTTTCTGCCATAGTCGTATATGCGATAGGTTATATCTGAACTTTGTTGTACCTCTATGACGGTAACGCCCTTTTGGAGCGCGTGAACGGTGCCTGCGGGTACAAAGAAGCAGTCGCCCTTCTTTACCGGACAACGATTTAATAGTTCGGTAATGGTGCCGTTTACAACACCATCTATAACTTCGTCTTTGGTAACGTCACGGTTAAATCCATAGTATATTGCGCTACCCTCTTCTGCATCGGCAATGTACCATACTTCGTTTTTACCCAGTTGTCCACCCTCTCTTGCCATAGCATATACGTCGTCGGGGTGTACTTGTATGGAAAGATCGGCGCTAGCATCCAAGAGTTTAACAAGAATGGGAAACTTGGAGTAATCGTTTACCTTGTCACCAAAAAATTCGGGATAGTTCCTTTGGAGTTTGGAAAGAGTATACTCGTAGAAAGCAGGATCGTCAACTATGCTTTCGCTATCGGTATACATGCTTAGTTCCCAACATTCGGCTATGCTATCGCTATCCGATTCTTTGCCCCAAAATTCTTTGAGTTTGGTGCCACCCCATATATAGGAGCGAACTGCAGGTTTAAGTTTTAAAGGTCTTAGTTTCATATAAACTCCTAATTGGCGCTTGCGCCTTCCAGAATATATTTAACGTAGTTTTCTTTATCGCTAATAGTTGCTTTTTTGTCGTCAGTAAGTCTATCGGCGAGTTTATCTTCATTTTCGTCTCGCTCGCTCAATTCCTCTATGGCATCCTCGTGAACGTACACGGTAGTTGCCCAGTTGGTAAGGCCCGACCAAGAATATGGAAGGTCAATACCTGCAAGAACGGTTGCGTTTTCTATGATAACTTCCTTAAGAGAGGTACATCCGTTAAAGGCGGCGGACTGTATGGTGGTAATATTTTTATGAATAACTATACTTTCCAGTTGACTTGCCTTGTAGAATGCCTTTTCACTTATAGTTGTAAGAGTTAAGGGAAGATTTATGCTCTTTACTTTTGAACCCCAGAATGCACGTGCGCCAAAACTCTTTACGGTTTCGGGTAGCACTACGTTTTCTATGGTAGAGAATGAAAATGCTTCCTCGCCAACGATTTCTATAAAGTTGGGAACAATGGTGTTCTTGGTAGTTGCAATTAGGGTTGCAGTTTCCTTTTCTACAAGTGCGTTGCCGGAATGGGAATATACCTCGTTTTCGGCATCAACTATTATGTTTTCTAGATTGGGGATATTATTAAGAGCAAGAGCGCCAACGTGGGTTACGCTACCGGGAATGGTTATACTCAAAACGTCCTCGTTTCCATAGAAAGCCTTGTCGGCAACGGATATGGTATCACTCTTAAGAGTGATATTTTGTAGAGTAGGATCTGCCTCAAGACAAATAAAGGAGTATGCAACTTTACTTAGATATACCACGCCACTTTCCTTAATGGCATCATACCAAGCAGTCTCGTGAACGGCATATTCGCCTACCCTAACCAAGTTTTGGGGGAAGGTTAACTCTACTAGGTCGTAACAACCTCTAAGCGCCTCTTTGCCAATTTCTTTAAGGCTTTCGGGAAGGGCAATCGTACTTAGTTCATTGTCGCAGAAGAATGCCCTTTCGCCTATAACCTCAAGCGATGAAGTAGAGGAAATTGTAACTTTTTTAAGTTGTTGGCATTGTGCAAAAGCCATGTCCCCTATAACCTTAACGGAATCGGGAATTACCACTTCTTCAATTTTATCCAAACTATAAAATGCTTTGGGTGCAATTTCGGTTACGGGTTGATCAAAATAAGTGCCAGGTATAACTACGAGTCCGTCAACAACGGAGGCTGATTTTAAACGATACTCCGATTTACCCTCTATCTTCTCAAAAACAAAGAGATTACTTGCGCCAACGGGAGGCTTTGAGGGAGTTGGATTTTGACTATCGTCATCCGTGTTATTATCGTCAGAGGGGGTGTTGACGTTGTCGTTTACGTTTTGGTTTACGTCATTTTGATCGCTCGCGCCATCATCTTCCCCACATGCTACAAGTAGGGAGAACGTACTCAAAATTATTAAGGCAATCACTAAGATTTTTGCAAATTTTTTCATATTACCTCTATTTTATTTTTCAAGAGCCATTAATTTTTCTACGCGAAGAGCATGTCTACCACCTTGAAATTTGGTCGTAAGGAAGGTCTTTACAAAGAGATATGCATCTTCACCGGTGGTAATTCTGCCACCCATGGCTATAATTTGAGCATTATTATGCTCAGCACTCATTTGAGCAGAGAAGTTATCGGTTACGTGGGCACAGCGAATACCGTCAATTTTGTTTGCAGCAATGCTGATGCCTATGCCCGTTCCACAAAGAAGAACGCCCTTTTCGGCTTCCCCTTGCAAAATAGCCTCGGCAACCTTTTTTGCGTAGTCGGGATAGTCCACGGAATTGGTGTCGTAGCAACCGAGGTCAACGTACTCGTAGCCTAAATCTACAATGGCCCTAATAACGTCGTTTTTAAGAACGAAACCACCATGGTCACAACCGACAGCAATTTTCATAGAAATCTCCCTTTGTGCGCCCACGCACGCATACTAAGTAAGTATATTATATTATAAACGTCAAACAATTGCAATACCTATTTTGCTCATACTATGCCCCAAAATAAAAAAATCGCTACCTTAGTAACGATTTGGGCAAAGGCTATGCCTTTGATTTTATAATACTTATGTGTTTTTACTAGATAATCACACCACCCGTGGTCTTTTTTAGCCTATTGTAAAGGGCGAAATACTTGGGAGAGGTGGAAAAGTCCTCTATGATTATGTAGGAGTATTCCTTTTCCAGGTCGCGAAGAAGGGAAAATACCGAGCGCATACACTCCTCGGGGCTTTCTCCAAGACTTGCAACTCTAACTCCCTCCGGGAAATGTGAAAGGAAGGATTCTCTTCCAACTATTACTGCATTGTTTTCCTTTTTATAAAGGCTAAGCGCACTTTCCACACTCTTTGCACCCACACAAGGACAAAGGGGTGCATAGTGCTTGTACTTCATGCCGGGGGATTCTGCAATTACTACTTCGCCTTTATGGTTTATAACCTTGTCTAAAACTTCGGTTAACATCTCTATGGTTACACCACCCGGTCTAAGGACTACCGGCACCTCTTTAGTAAGGTCAAGTACGGTAGACTCTATGCCTACGTCAGTTTGACCACCATCTAGAATTAGTGGAATTTTACCACACATATCCTCGTATACGTCTATGGCTCTGGTGGGGCTAACGCGACCGGAAGTATTAGCACTGGGAGCGGCTATTCCCGTTCCACTCTTTTTTATGAGTTCCAATGCAATTGGGTGATTTGGTATTCTTATTCCTACCGTTTGGATACCTGCAGTTGTAACCAATGGTAGTTTATCACTCTTGGGCAAAACAAGCGTTAGAGGTCCGGGCGAGAACCTTTCCCAAAGTTTGTAGGCTACGTCCGGAATTTCTTTTACGGCAATACCTACGTCTTCTACGGAAGCAAAGTGTACTATGAGAGGATTGTCTTGAGGTCTACCTTTTGCTTTAAAAATTTCCCCTACTGCTTCCTCGTTAAAGGCATCGGCACCAAGCCCGTAAACGGTTTCTGTGGGGAATGCAACAAGGCCACCCTCTTTTAAAATGCGAGCGCCTTCCTCTACTCTTTCCATGCCACCTATGATTGTTTCAAAATGCTTAACGGAGTTCATATATTACCCCCGCGCCATTTTCTACGGTAGCAACTTTTGTTGTAAAAGTTTTGCCGTCTTTAAAGAAGAAGTCGGTGCAAGATACTTGCTCACATACGTTGGGTATTAGGGTTGCGCCACTATTGGTCTTAAGTCCGTATTTAATGGTCTGCTTGCCTAGACTATCGGTTTCTACGTAACGAGTAACGTACACACCGTTGTACATTTGGTAACAATCGGTAATGGAAGTTGCACTACCGTCTAGAAGGGAAATGCGATAGAATGCTTGGGTTTTAAGGGTACCCTCCTCAGTCAATTCCCCTACCTTAAAAGCAGTTGCATAGTTTCCAAAGAATGGTGAGAAGGAGTCGTACTCATAGGGAGTAACGCGAGTGCCGTCAACCTTAGTTGCACCTAGATATGCAACAACGCCTTGGGGCTCTATTCTTTGCTCGTAAGATATGATTACTCCATTGTGAATGAAGGAGTTTTCAAATCCGGAAAGTTCGGTAAGAGGAATTAAGGTCTTGCGCGAGCCGTCTTCATATGTATGATATCCAACGTCACGCATAGCGATTTTAAAGTTGGGGGATATGTTTTGTAGACCATATCCATCAACGTAAACGGTGGGCATAACAAGGTTGGTTGGAGCCGTAATATTACCTTCCGTATCGCAAATCATAAAGGAGGTTGCCCAAGAACGGATATCCTCGGTGTTGTAGTAGTAATAGTAATAATACAAAATGCTGTAACCCTCTTTGATGATGGATGAGGTGGGCACTACCGGTAGAAGATATGGTCTTTCCCACTTGGAAGCAGAGGTGACGTCTTCAGTATTAATGGAGTTACATATGGTACGAACCTTACTATCGGTATACTTATTTGCAACCATAGTTACGCGCTCGCAGTCAAAACTCTTACCGCTCTTTATGGAGAATCGCACTGACTTTATGAGAGTATAATAAGTATTGCCGTCCTCCTCGTTCAGTAGAGGTATTTCGTATCCGTCGTATTGTTCGGGGGAAGAATAGGTAGAAGAAATAATAAACCATCCTTCACCCACGTAATATACGTCGGTAGATGAATATTCCTCCAAATACCCCTCTCCTGCTTTAAGCAAGGTTACGGAATGTTGTCTTATAAGTTTACCTTGTCCGTCTATCTTGTTTAGGTCATAGAATCGGGCTTGCATATTGTCTACAACTGCAAGATATCCGTCTTCGGAAATAAAAGCAGAGCCGTTGTTGATGCCGTCTATAACGGCAACTTCCTTTAGCCCTAAAGTGGAAGAATAGTCGTATATGGTAGCGTAAGTATAACCCTCTGCGCCAAAGTCTGCAGTGTACTTGTCGCCCATAATGGCTATAAGGTTATCGTTTAGGAAGGTATATTGCTCAATGAGTGGAGCATAAAGATAACTAAAACCGTACTCATAGGCTTTGCCGTCGTCGTGACGGAACTTGACAACGCCAACGTAGTTGACTTCCTCAACCCCGTCTTCACCCGATTTAAGTTGGGTTTTTACGCAAATAGCATGATCGCCACGAATATCCAAAACGGCAGTATAGTAAGGAGCGACGTAAACCTCGGTTGAAGAACAAAAGCCGTAGCGTTCCTTTTGAACACCACCCAGCGAGTGAGTGGATTTCGTAACGTAAACGTCGTTTTCTCCGTCGTAAAATGCAACGGTAACGCCCTCGGGCAAACGCAAAGTTTCGGTAGCCGAGGTATATTCTCCCGTTGAGGTAAAGTTTTCAAAAATATCCTTGGTCGTAGTGACGTCATCCTCTTTAGGTTGACAGCCTAAAAAAGCAAAAAAGACGAAAGATAGTACTAAAACCAATATAACAAACTTCTTCATGCGTTGATTATAGCATACTCGCGCGCGCAAGGTCAATGTAAAAGAAGTGAATTTAATGTGTTAAAAGTGAAAGTTTTTCATATATTTAAATATGAAAACCTACAAAAGTTTCCTCTCTTTTACTCTATCTCTAGGCTTAGTTTTTGTTGTAGCATACCTCTCCGGATACTTTTT
>JAZSKG010000051.1:0-9596 GCA_045534735.1 Candidatus Stercoripulliclostridium sp. | reverse complement strand
CCTATACTAGGGTTAAAAAATTACTGCGAAGAGAAAAAGTATGATTACCTTCATAATAAATTTGATAATGGATTTAGTGATGTTGAAAAATATGACCTAGATATAATTATAATAGATCTAAAGAACTCTGATGAAAAATTTGAGGGGTGTGATATTTTAGCCAAAATTTGGGAGTTTAATTTTAGACCTACTTATTCGGAAGGTAAAATATTTAAATCCGAATAATCCTTAGTAAAAAGACCAAAACTCTCCACAACATTTGGAAAAATACATATAAAAATATACCCCACCTATTAAGGTAAGGTATAATAAGAAGGGTGTTTTCTAATGAAAACTAAAAGAAAAAACAGTATTGAACGTTTTTGCGGTTCAACACTGTTTCAAATGGCGGAAAGAGTGGGATTCGAACCCACGGAGCACGTCTTAGGTGCTCACACGATTTCGAGTCGTGCGCGTTCAACCAAGCTCCGCCATCTTTCCAATGCTTATTAATAATAGACTATTTTTTTTGCTTTGTAAAGAAAAATAAAACTTTTTGGTATTGGAACTCAACTTTTTTATAGGATGCTATAAATATTCGTTATTGACATTTACCATTCATTATATTATTATTTAATTAGTACAAAACCAAATTTATAAAGGAAGTTTCATGTGAACTTTCTTTTATTGCTGGTAAAAATTTTTAGGAGAGGTAAAAATGGCAAAAAAACCAATTCAATATGATGCAAATGGTTATCGTAAGTTTGGTATGAGAGACAAGATCGCTTATGCAGCCGGCGACTTTGGATGTAACATGAGTTTTGCATTAAAAGGTACGGTTCAAACGTTCTGGCTCGTCTACATGATGATGGAGACAGGATTGCTCTCTGCACTTCTACTCGTAGTGCAAATATGGGATGCAATCAACGATCCTATTATAGGTGCATGGATAGACAATGATAAGGGTAATTATAAAAACCCATTTTTCAAGAAACTTGGAAAGTTTAAATCATACATATTCATTGGCGCATGTGGATTGCTCGTTGCTGGTGCTTTAGTATTTATTCCCGTTCCTAATGCAGACGTTTGGCTAAAGGCAGTATTATTTGTTTTAGGTTACATAGTTTGGGATGCATGTTATACTTTGGCAAACGTTCCTTACGGTTCAATGCTATCTCTAATTTCGGAAGATGCTGGTGAAAGAGCACAACTTTCTACTTGGAGAAGTATCGGTTCCATGTTCGGCAACATATTCCCCATGGTTCTTCTTCCTATGCTTATTTGGAAAAAGGAATTCAATCCCGATGGTTCAAAAATGATTAACCCCGAAACCGGTGTTCAAGTAGAAACTTTATTGGGGGAAAGAGTATTCTGGGTAGCACTTATAATGGGTGTTCTGGGCTTTATTGCTTTTATCTTCATGATTAGAACGGCTACAATTCGTGTAGACGAAAATACTGTAAAAGCCGGTGAAGAAGTTAAAAAGTTTAACGTTTTAAAGGCATTTGAAAACTTTATGAAGAATCGTCCTGCAGTTGGCGCAACCGTTGCTGCAATGGGTATGTTCCTTGGAATGCAATCTGCTTCCACTGCAAACACTATAATGTTCGCTACTTACTTTGGTATGGCATCGCTTTCCGGTGTTGTAACCATGATAGGATTCCTTCCCATGTTCCTCTTTATGCCCTTCATAAAGAAATTGGTTCTCAAGTTTGGTAAAAAGGAATGTTCAGTAGTTGGCACCTTGGTTTCTTTAGTGGGTGGCGCAATAATGTTTATATTCCCAGCAATAGCAAATAAGACTGTTGGATTAGTAATATACATGATAGGACTTGTTCTATTCGGTTTAGGTATGGGCGTCTACTCTTGTGTATCATGGGCAATGATGGGCGATGCTATTGACTACAACGAATGGAAGTTTGGTAATAGAGAAGAGGGTACCGTTTACTCATTACATTCATTCTTCAGAAAACTTGCTCAAGGTGTTGGACCCTCTGTTGTTCTTCTAATCATGGGTGCTTTAGGATACGTTGAAAAACTTGGTACCGGTGGTCAAAGTGCTCAAACTGCACACAATATGTGCTGGTTGGTTGCAGGTCTTTATATGTTTAGCGCAGTAATGCAATTTATCGGTGTTGCAATCATTTACAATCTTGACAAGAGGACTCTTGACAAGATGAATAGTGATCTTGCAGAAAGACATGCTACTGCATCTCAAGAAAGCATAGATGATGCAGTATTTGCAGAAAACGTTGAAGGTTAAATTTAATAAACGTTAATATTATGGTTGGCAGGGGAGAAATCCCCTTTGCCAACCATATATTTTTTAATTCAAAATAAACTAAAAAGGTGATTAAATGAGAGAAATTTATAATCTTAATGCAAAATGGGCTTTTACAAAACAAGCAAATGCCGTACCCAGTGAAATGCCCAAAGATTGGTATTTTGTAAATCTTCCCCACTCTTGGAATGCGATTGACGGACAAGATGGTGGTAACGACTTTTATCGTGGTACCTGTTATTATGCAAAGACCATTGATAAATTAGATCTTCCTAATGCAGAAAAATATTTCTTGGAAATCCGTGGTGCAAACTCCTCTGCAGACGTTTATTTAAACGGAGAGCATCTTGCTCATCACGATGGCGGATATTCTACTTGGAGAGTGGATATTACTAACGCACTTAGTCGTGATAACTTACTTGTTATTGCAGTAGATAATAGTCCCAGCGACAAAGTATATCCCCAAGTAGCAGACTTTACTTTCTATGGTGGTCTATATCGTGACGTAAATATTATTTGCGTAAATGATAGCCACTTTGATTTAGAGTACTATGGTGGTACTGGTGTACAAATTACCCCTGAAGTTGTAGGAAAGGATGCTAAAGTAAGCGTAAAGACTTGGGTTAAAAACCAAAAAGAGGGGCAATTAGTACGTAATAACATACTTGATAAAGAAGGTAACGTTGTATCTGCAAACACTTCAAATTCTTGTGATACCACTTTGAAAATAACCAACGCAAATCTTTGGAACGGAAGAAAGAACCCATACCTTTATACTCTAGTAACCGAGTTGTTGGAAGGGGATGTTGTTATAGATAACCTAACTACTAGATTTGGTTGTCGCTATTTTGAAATTGATCCTGAACGTGGTTTCATTTTGAACGGAGAAGAATATCCTTTACGTGGTGTATCTCGCCACCAAGATAGATGGGGATATGGTAATGCGTTATTACCCGAGCATCATGAAGAAGATGCTGAACTTATTTATGAAGTAGGCGCAACGACCATAAGACTTGCTCACTATCAACACGACCAATATTTCTACGATCTATGTGATGAAAAAGGCTTTGTAATTTGGGCAGAAATTCCCTATATTTCACAACATATGCCCGGTGGTAGAGAGAATACCATTTCTCAAATGAAAGAACTAATTACCCAAAACTATAACCACCCGTCTATAGTTGTTTGGGGCCTTTCAAACGAAATAACCATGAAGGGTGAAAGTGATCCTGATCTTTTAGAAAACCACCACATTTTGAATGATCTTGCCCATTCAATGGACAAAACTCGTCTTACCACAATGGCAGTAGTTTCTCCTTGTTCCATGGATTGCAACTATATTAAAATTCCCGATACCGTTTCTTACAACCATTATTTTGGTTGGTATGGTGGCGAAACTAATATGAATGGCCCTTGGTTTGATAAGTTCCATGCTAAGTATCCTAACATCCCAATAGGCTGTTCCGAATATGGTTGCGAAGCACTTAATTGGCACACTTCAAACCCCGTTCAAGGCGATTATACCGAAGAATACCAAGCATACTATCACGAGGAATTAATTAAGCAATTCTTCACGAGAAAGTATATGTGGGCAACCCACGTTTGGAATATGTTTGACTTTGGTGCAGATGCACGTGCAGAAGGTGGAGAGAACGGTCAAAACCATAAAGGGTTGGTAACCTTTGATAGAAAGTATAAGAAAGACTCTTTCTATGCATATAAGGCATGGTTGACCACTGATCCTTTCGTTCACGTTTGTGGCAAGCGTTACGTAGATAGAGTAGAAGACGTTACTAAGGTAACCGTATACTCTAACCTACCGGAAGTGGAACTCTTCGTAAACGGCGTATCAATCGGCAAAAAGAGTTCGCCCGAGCACTTCTTCTACTTTGACGTTAAGAACGTAGGAGAGAGCGTTATAACGGCCGTGGCCGGCGATTGCAAAGACTCTAGCGTAATTCGTAAAGTAGAAAAATTTAACGAAGCATATAGACTCAGAGAAAAGAGTGCAATACTAAACTGGTTTGACGTAACCGTAGTAGACGGATACCTATCTATTAACGATAAGATGAGCGATATAATTGCTACTCCGGAGGGTGGTGCGTTGTTTGCACAAATGTTTAGTGCAATGCTTCCCAAGCAAGGAGATACCCTTATGGGTGGCTTTGAAATGAACGAAAGCATGATGCAAATGATGGGTGGATTTACTTTCTTACGCCTTGCCGGAATGATTGGAATGATGGGAATAAACTTCACAAAAGAGCAACTTCTTGGAATAAATGCTCAATTAAATAAAATCAAGAAAATAACTAAATAGGTAACCTAAACTTAGAAAAAGGGATGCGAAAGCATCCTTTTTTGTTTAAGACAACTGTTTAGATATTGTTTGAAAATACGCTTGGTTTCCACGCAAACTTTTTTTGAAATGCGTGAGTACAAGAAAATAGGTAAAAAATTATCCTTGACTTAAACACGCGCGTGCGTTATAATGAATGCGTATATGTATAAGCGCGCCTACACATACGCGCAAGTTAAGGAAGATATGAGCGATAGCGAAAAGAAAGTTAAAACTCCAAAAACCAGGGAAAAGAAACCTTTAACGAAGAAGCAGAAGACCATTTTAATATCGGTTTTGTCTGCCGTTGCAGTTTTACTTATTGCCGGAATAATTGTACTAGTCGTTGTTTTAACCACTACGGATGGAGATGGCGAAGGTGCAAAGGTTCCCTCCAGAAAAATACAATACGAATACTACGTTGATATTGAGGATACGGTAGGATTTAAGATTAAAGATGATTTTAGAGAAGACGTACCTCTAAAAGATTTTGAAAGAGTAGAAGTTGTTTCTAGTGATAACTTAATACTAACCGACGATCTTACTTTAAAAGTTGGAAGTAGTGCTGAAGTTGGTAACAAAGCCACCTACAACTTTACCTATAAAGGCGTGGTTATAGCCGTCGTAAACGTTTTCGTAGTTGATGCAGACGCCTACTTACATACGACGGAAGAATTGCTTGCCGTTAGTCAAACGGAAGACAAAACTTACGTAGCAAGGGGCGACTTTGATTTTACAGGCATAGATGCCAAAATTTCAAAGTTCATAGGGACCATACATTTTAATCATCACGAAATAAAAGGATACAATGCTTCCGGTGGTGGTTTATTTACGGAACTCCAAGGTGCGACCATAACCGGCTTAGATATGGTTGAAGTTAGAGGTTCAACGGCTTGTGTTGGAAGTGCAAATTTAGGAGTTGTAGCAGATTATGCACACAATTCAAAGATTCGTTATAGTACCATAAGTGGAGAAATTAACGTAACTTCTACCGCAAAGGCAGACGACGTTTTATTCTTGGGTGGTTTTGTGGGATATGCCAGTGCTTTAAAGCGTAAAGATTACGTTGGAATAGAGACGGCTTACGTTCATTTGGTTTCATTTTTGGATATAAAGGTTAGTGGCACCGGCGATTTTAGAATAGGGGGACTAATAGGTGGCGTTAAGAATGCTAGCCTAAGAAACTCCTTTAACTATGGAAACGTGGATTTTTCCGTTGAATCAAATCAAGTAGATTCTTTTAAGAATTTATATTTAGGAGGAATGGTTGGTGCATTAACTAAGGAGTATGACGTTTTACAGCAATCATACGTTTTAGATGAAAGCGCAGGACTTTATTCATACGCAAATATTAACGTTTCGGTTAGTGGTGGTGGCGCTCATAATCTTTTAAACGTGGGTGGAATTTTTGGTCAACTTGAAAATCATTCAATAGTAAATTGCACCTATGGTGGAAAGATGGACGTTAATTTAACTCGTGCTTCATTAAATGCCGGTGGCATAATTGGTAAAACCAACAATAGCACTATGCTAAAGATGAACGTAAGAGGCATCATAGTAAAAGGTGAGATGTCCATTTATTCTCTTTCAAGCGTTTATGCAGGTGGAATAATAGGCGAGGGCTATGAAACCCAATATTCTGCCGTTGATAAAACCATAACGCCCACCATTGATACCGATAAATCAAAAGTGCAAGGCGTACAAGAAGCAAAAGAATACGTTGCAAAAATCAAATAGTATAAGCACCCAAAATAATTGGAGGACAATATGATTTACAAACTCAAAGAAAAGGAAAACTTTAAAAAATTTAAAGTAGTCAGCGACAATCGTCTAGACTCTCGCGCTTACTTTATCCCATTTTCTAGCCCGAGCAAGGCGCAATCATGTTCAATTTTGAATAAGCGCTATAACTCTGATAAAGTTAAAGTGCTAAACGGGGAGTGGGATTTTAAGTACTACGTTAAAGATAAAGATCTTCCCAAAAAATTTGATACAGATCAAATTCAATTTGATAGAATTAAAGTACCGTCATGCTGGCAGTTTTTGGGTTACGAGCCTCCGTATTACACTAACGTAAGATATCCGTTCTATACCGAGCCTAATAAAATCACTCGCAATAAAGTTGAGGGTGATTATGAAAAAGATATTAATGGTGAAACCTACGTTGTAGGGGAAAACCTATACACTAGTGTCGGTGTATATAGAACAAAGTTTTCCATTGAAGAATTAAATAAAAAATATATTTTGTCCTTCTTAGGTGTTTCTAGTAATGCTGAAGTTTACGTAAACGGTAGTTACGTAGGGTATTCTGAGTGCAGTCATAACACTCAAGAGTATTCAGTAGACCAATTTCTTAAAGAAGGTGAAAACGAACTCGTTGTAGTAGTTCATAAGTGGTGTACAGGTTCCTATCTTGAAGACCAAGATATGTTCCGTAACAATGGTATTTTCCGTGACGTATTATTGTTTGTAAACGAACCTACCTACGTTTATGATTTTGAGTTTTTTGCAACCAAACGTAGCGATAAATATGATGCTATCCTTAACGTTAAGGTTGAAAACGGAGAGGGTGCAAGCGTTATTGCTACTTTGTATGATAAAGGCAAGATAGTTGCAATGCGTTCCGTAGAGGTAACCGATAATGCACAATTAATGTTTGATGGGTTAGAAGTTACGGAATGGAATGCAGAAGAACCCAAACTATACGATCTTACCATTACTTTAATGAAGGGTGGTAAGATTAATGAATGCATCACTAAGAAGGTAGGATTTAAGACCGTTGAAATAGATGGTAAAGTATTTAAACTCAATGGTAAACCCATTAAGATTTTTGGCGTAAATCATCACGATACAAACCCAAAGACCGGTTATTATCTCACTCCCGAAGAAATAGAAAGAGACGTAAAACTTTGCAAAGAGTATAACATTAACGCAGTACGCACCTCTCACTATCCTCCGGACCCAACGTTCATAGAACTTTGTGATTTGTATGGTTTGTACGTAATTGACGAAGCAGATATTGAAACTCACGGCCTTTCTCCTGCAAAACAAATTTCTAAGAGAGGTTCTTGGAAGAATGCATATTGGGATAGAGTAAAAGGCATGTATATGCGCGATAGAAATGCTTGCTCCATAATTATGTGGTCATTAGGTAACGAAGCAAGTGGTATCGTTTGCCAAGATTATTGCTACCAAATGCTTAAGCCCTTAACCCTTCTTCCCATTCACTATGAAGGTGCAGTAAGGACTGCTCGTGGTAGTTACGACGTATTAAGCATGATGTATCCATCGGTTGACAATTGCCGTAAACTTTGTGAGGGTAAGAGTATTAATATTGGAGCACATCCCATATCAAATAGACAGGCTCGCATTAAACCCTTCTTCTTATGCGAATACGCCCATGCAATGGGTGTAGGTCCCGGATCTTTAGAAGATTACGTAGAACTATTCCTAAAGAACGAAAACATGATGGGTGGTTGCATATGGGAAATGGTTGACCATGCAATATGGCACGAAGGCAAAAAATATGCTTATACTTATGGTGGAGATCACGGAGAATATCTACACGACGGCAACTTCTGTGTTGATGGTCTTTTCTACCCGGATAGAACCCCTTCAACCGGCGCCTATGCAGTTAAAAATAGTTATCGTCCTATTAGGGCAAAGATGGCGGGAAGTAGCATAATAGCCCTAACCAACCACAATGCGTTCCGTAACGCAAGTTATCTTACCATAAACGGCACGTTGCTCATTGATGGTAATGCGGTATTCAATTTTGAAGTTCCCTCTGATATCCCTGCAGGCGAGACGAAGACATTCAATATCAACTATGCAGCAGAAAACAGTGACGTTCAAATCAACCTTGATTACTACGATAATGGTCGTTTAGTAGCATTTGAACAAATCAGTATGCACGAAGATATCACTACGCTTAAGCGCTTGGATAAAGCACGTAAACTTGTTAGAAAGACGGTTGGCAAACTTGAGATTATTGAGTTTGACGGTGGACAGGTTACCTTTGATAGTGAAAAAGGAACCCTCGTTGATTATAGAATAGGCAACACTCCTGTATTAGCACCTAAGGCATCTAAAGAGGGATATTTTGGCAGATTGTACGAAAACGTTTATCGCGCACCAACCGATAACGATATGAACGTTAAGAATGCGTGGCATAAAGCAGACTACGATAAACTTACAATCAATATGGAGAATTTTGCTATAACCATGGATGAAAATACTGCTATGGTTAACGGCATAGAAATAAAAATCACCTATTCATTACAAAACTCAAAAGGCAGAAAGATTTTTGGAGTACAAGACAATTATACCATTTATAGTAGTGGCGTTATTAAACTAGAAACCAGCCTAACTCCTAAGAGCAGAATGCTTCCCGTTCTACCTAGAGTTGGCAAGATACTAGAGGTTTCCCAAGACTTTAGCGACGTTATCTATTATGGTTGTGGACCTAGGGAAAGTTACCCGGACTTTAAGTCACAATCTAGACTGGGTGTATACCGTAATACCGTAGAGGGCTTGGAAGAAAAATACATTAAGCCCCAAGAAAGTGGCAATCGTACCGACGTTCGTTATTTTGCACTTCGCAATGCTAAGGGTGAAGGTATTATGATTTTTGCCGACAAGAAATCTAACTTCTTAAACTTTAGCGTAAAGCGCTATTCAGATAAAGCAATTGCATCATGTGGCCATCGTGAAGACCTTAAGGTTGAAAACGTAAACTACGTATCTATTGATGGATATATGGGAGGTATCGGTTCAAATTCTTGTGGACCTAGACCTATGGATAAATATCAATTAAAGACCAATAGAAGTTATACCTTTAGTTTCAAGATAGTACCCTTTGATGACATGTGTGAAGAGTTGCTTTCTAATTCATAGGAGAAATCATGAGAATTTATAGTGTAGATAGACAAATTGCTATTAAGGACTATCACGATTTTTCTATACTGGAAGGATTGGAAGATAGTAGAGAGTTTCATTTTA
>JAZSKG010000168.1:0-13095 GCA_045534735.1 Candidatus Stercoripulliclostridium sp. | reverse complement strand
GTATGGTGTAATGGCAACACAAGGGACTCTGACCCCCTTGACGTAAGTTCGATTCTTACTACTCCTGCCAAGAAAAAGACCTGTTCGGGTCTTTTTTATTTGTGTCGCAAAACACAACTCGTCTAACTACAACTCACCTCTTATATCCCTAATATATTAACTATTGACAATATATAGAAAAAATGTTAGGATATAGGTATCCAGACTACCTATAAAGGGGATATGATATGCCAAAACAACACATTGTTGCCATTCTTTATGATTTTGACAAGACACTTTGCACTCGCGATATGCAAGAGTACACTTTTATTCCTAGCCTTGGCATGGAAGCCGATGAATTCTGGCACGAGGCAGAAATAGTTGCTAAGCGCGAAAAGATGGATAGCGTACTTGCCTACATGTACTGCATGATAGACCAAGCAAATAAGATAGGCAATCCTCTTACCAAAAAGGTTCTTGTTGAAAGTGGAAAATTTATTGAGTATCATAAGGGTGTAACCGAATGGTTTGAAAGAATCAACGAATATGGTAGACAAGCCGGCGTTAAGGTTGAACACTATATACTTTCTTCCGGTCTAAAAGAGATTATAGACGGCACCATAATTGCAAAGTATTTTAAGAAAATTTTCGCAAGTGAGTTTATGTACAACGAAAATGGCAACGCAACTTGGGCAAAGATGGCTGTTAATTACACCAATAAAACCCAATTCGTATATCGCATAAACAAAGGTGTGCTTGACATTAACAACAACGTTGACCTTAATAAATCCCAACCCGATGAAGACAGACGCGTATTCTTCCGTAACATGATTTACATTGGTGACGGACTAACCGACGTACCCTGCATGAAACTGGTAAAACAATCGGGTGGACACTCTATTGCTCTTTACAACAACGACGAAAAGCACAAAGTACAACCCCTACTCCAACACGAAAGAGTGGACTGGATATTTGATGCAGATTTTAGTGAAGGTAGTCAACTTGATAGCGCAATGCATACCCTAATAACCCAACTTGCTTGCGACAACCAATTACAAGACATAACCAACAGCCAAAAGAAAGAAATTAAGTAATAGAAATCGTATTAAAAAACCACGTGAAAACGTGGTTTTTTATTTTTTTACGGAGTTGACAATCCTAAAGTATAGAACTATAATTTAGTTATATATTTATTAAGCAATGCGTATAGGGGAAAGAAAGTTATGAAAAAAGCAAAACTTCTCTTATCTTTAGTTATGATACTCGCAGTGGTATCTATGGTACTGTTTGCGTGTGGCGACAAAGATGCCCACGATTGCAAAGATGCTAACTTTGACCATAAATGCGACGTATGTGAAAAGGAATTAAGCATCTGCAAAGACGAAAACTCCGACCACAAATGCGACGTATGTAAAAAGGTATTAAGCGTCTGCAAAGACGAAAATCGTGACCATAATTGTGATATATGCGGAAAGGTATCTTCATGTGAAGACAAGACCAATGACCACAAGTGCGACGTATGTGGAACTTCTATCTTGTGTTTTGATAATGATAATAATCATAACTGCGATATATGTGGTAAGGAATTAAGTTACTGCTTTGATAACACAAGCGATCACAAATGTGAATTATTCGGTGAAACTATAACGAGTTGCAAAGACGAAAATCGTGACCATAGTTGTGATATATGTGGAAAGGTATCTTCTTGTGAAGACAAGACCAATGACCACAAATGCGACGTATGTGAAAAGGTATTTAAGGAAACCTACACCATAAGCGTTAAGAGTATGGGTGACGTTGGTTTTTCTAAGGTAACTCTACTGGTTTACAATAGAAACACCGACCAATTGATAGATGCTATTACCACCGAAGCAAACGGTATTGGTAGTAAAGATCTTCCCATAGGCGACTATTATGCAACTATAACGAGTGGTGTTCCTGACGGCTACAAGACGCAAGACAAATATTACTTTAGTTCTAACAGGACGATAAATATCGTGCTTCAAAGCGAAGTTGTTTCAGGTTCACACACCAGTTACAAACTCGGTAGCGTTATGAAAGATTTCACCATTAGCACTACTACTGGTGGTACCTTCAAACTAAGTGAAGCATTAAAGACTAAAGATGCCGTTCTTCTTAACTTCTTCTATACGACTTGTAATCCCTGCATTCAAGAGTTCCCTTACCTTGACGAAGCAGCAGGAATGTACGACAATATAGCCGTTGTTTCCGTTGACACCTATGGTGATACTTTCCAAGAAGTTCAAATGTTTAGAAGTACGGAAGGCATAGAAAACATAGAGATGGGTATTCATTCCATAGACCTCTTTGCAGCATTTAATGCAAGTGGTTATCCCACTTCCGTTATGATTGACAAGTACGGCGTTATCTGTCTAATAGAAGTAGGTTCATTACCTTACCTTCAACCTTGGACCCAACTATTTGACTACTTTAGCCAAGACAACTACACCCAAAGACTATTTACTTCCATTGACGAGTTGACTCCCCAAGAGAAGCCCACCGTTAAGCAACCTGCTAGTGCAGACGTTGCTACCGTAATGAGTGGTAACGGCATTAGCGACGACACCGTTTACTATCCCGAAACCGAAGATCCCCAATCCGACTATTACTGGCCCTTTGTGCTTGGAGAAAAAGAAGGTGAAGCATGCATGGTTTCTTCCAATAAAGGGAAGTACAACAGCCTTTGCGCAATGCACGTTGACGTAACCCTACAAACCAATCAAGCACTTAGCCTTGATTACATTGTTTCAACGGAAAGAACAGGAGATATCTTCTACATTCTTGTAGACGGCGAACTCATTTATTCTCTTGCAGGTTACGACGAAGTGCCCACTTGGAAGAAAGTATATCCCTTTGTGGCACTTCACGACGACACCTACAAAATTAGTTTCATTTACAACAAGGACCTTGATATTGATGAAGGCGAAGATACCGTTTACATTAAGAATCTTGCCGTCACTAACGCAAGTGCGATAGACGTAGAAACTTATATTCCAAGAAACGCTGTTTCAGTACCCGATGAATACTTTATGGGATACGAAAACTACGTAAACGTAGTAAAAAATGAAGAAGACGGATACTATCACGTAAACACCGCAGACGGACCTCTTCTACTTGCTAATATGATGAACTACGTTATTGACGACGACAGTGATGAAAGGACTTCTATTTATCTTTATGCGCTAGAAAACGGATTTATAGTAGATGGCGTTGATTATTATGAAGCCCTAGTAAGATATGCATCATATGCTTCTAACGGAGAAATAGGTGGATATTGTACCGTTAACGAAGAACTAAAGGGACTTCTTGAAAAGATGAATACCGTATACCCCGGTGGCGTTAATGATAGAAGTGAAAATGGTTGGCTACGTTTCTGCCGTTACTATGATGCATATGCAGCAGAACAACTAGAAGACCCCATTGCAGGTCTTGCTCCATTTAGCGCACCCGATATCGTAGTTAACGACGAGGTTGGTTTAGACGAATATCCCAACTCCGTAGAATACAAAATGATTATTATGCCTCGTGGTAAGATCTTTAGTTTTACTCCCGATGAGAGTGGCGTATATCGTATACTAAGCAATTCTAACCAAGAGGTAGACGGCTGGATTTTTGACGAAGCAAGTTTTTATGCAAAGTATGCTCTTTATACTGCTGATCACTATGAGCGTCTAAGCGATACCAACAACGACGGCACCTATACTCAAATGGAGTATGGTCTACAAAACGTTTGCATGACCTATTACTTTGAGAAAGGCAAAGAATACTTTATTAATATTGCATACTATGACCTCAATGCAGTAGGAACCATTAACTTTAAGGTAGAGTATTTAGGAGAAGAATATACCATGTTTAGATATGCTTCTCCCGCACCTTTCACTTTCTACGTTGATCCCGAAACCGGCAATCCTCCTGTTGATGGCAAAGGTAACGAAGTTTACACTACCATAGCAGGTGGTGCTGAAGTTGAATTAAGAAACGATGGCTACTACTACGTAAAGGGCACCAACTCCAAACTATACGTTGACTTTACAATGCCCGTAGTAACCGGCTTTATGGTTGACCCCATTTTATCTTACACCTATCATGATGAAAATGCTGACAAGGACGTTTACGTAAAAGGAACTTTAGAACGTGGTGGCTTTGATTTCAGCAAAGACGCTGACGGCAACGCAGTAGCAGGTGGCGTAGATTACTCTGATAGAATCCAATGGTATGCTGATAACAAGATGATTCTTTCAGATGGTTTTGCCGGTTCCGAGGCTAGTCTTTCTGCAGGTTGCGTTGCAGTTAACGAAGAACTAGCACAAATACTACAAAAACTAGTAGATAAATATTCCTTCAAAGGCATAGAAAACTCTTGGACTAAACTTTGCTATTACTTTGATTATTTGGGAGCCTAAAAAATAACGAAAGGAAACCCATAAAACCAAATTAAAACCAACAAGGGCGCGGTAAAAAGCGCCCTTGATAGGAGAAAAATAATGAAAAAAAACCTTAAAATAATATGCGTTTTACTTTGCGTTTTTATTTTAGTTTTATCGCTTGTTGCATGTAATGAAGACTGCACTCACGTTGATGAAAACGCAGATAGTAAATGCGACAAATGCGGTGAAGAACTACCATCTTCATGTGTTCACGTAGACAAAAATCTAGACGAAAAGTGCGACCTTTGTGGCGAGAGTAGACCTTTAAACGACGGAAAAGAAACCTATTCCGTTCAAGTTTCCAATGGTATAGGTGGGGGTTATATTGACTTTATAGTTGATATTTTCCAAGGAACCGAGAAGGTTGCTTCCTTGAATACCGATGAAAACGGTTGTGCCTACGTTAGACTTTCCCTTAACAAATATAGGGTAGAACTAATAGACGTTCTTGATAGAAACTTCCACCTACAAGCAGATGCATTGGAACTTACCCCTGTTAAGAAAAATCTTGTAGTAGAAGCAACCAGCGAAATAAACGGTCTTAATAAAATGGACCTAATGGAAAGCGATTATATGGGCGCAAGTAGCGCACCCGTCATTAGAGGAGAAGGTTCTTTTAGAGTAAACGTTAACTCTTCAAAAATTACCCCTGTAATTTGGGTGGCAGAGAAAACCGGTATTTATACTCTTACTTTCGTTTACGAGTACGGCGCAACTTTAGGATATTACGGCATGCCTCTTCTTTACTATCCAAACAATATTTGCAATGAAGAAGACGTAATTAATGAAAAATCCTTTAAGTTGACCATAAAGCAAACTAACCTTGAAAATGAATATAGCGGTGCATCTCTTTACGTTTTAGGCATGAAGGCTACTAACGTTGATGGAACGGGTATTTTGAAGATCCAAAAGACCGAGGAAGCACCTTATGAATTAACCGACGTTCCATGGGAAGTATATAGTGGTTATATTCCCGGTGCATTAAACCTCCCCGAAACTTTGAGCGAATACGACCTAGAATATCTAGATTTAACTCAAAATCATAATATTGTATTCAATCCTACCGATAAACTTTACCATTTAGGTAGCGAAAACGGAAAGGTTGTTTACGTTCAAATGAAGCACACTCCTACAACTATGCCCGCTGCTCCTGCCGGTGAAAATAAAGACTATTTCACATTGGAAGGTCTTATTTATAACGATCACATGGGTGCGTATATCTTTAAAGACGGCATAGTAGATTTAGAACATCTAATTTCTAAGAATAGTTACCAAGCACACGCTCAAGCATGCTTGGAAAAGGCACATGCAGTAGCAGGTATCTATTATCTAACCGAAGGCTTGATGCTAGGCATCCAAGAGTCCGGCGTAAGCAGAGGTTGGTGGGATTTTGATAGCGAAAGACAAATCTTTGGCGAAAAGGCAGGCGTAACCGTACTGGAAGAGTATGCTTGGATGTTCTGCCTATGCACCATAAACGACTAAACAAAAGGTAAAAAGTGGGCTTTTTAAGACTAGTATCTTGACAAGTTCACTTTTTAT
The DNA here is from genome assembly GCA_045534735.1 of Candidatus Stercoripulliclostridium sp. Classification (GTDB taxonomy): domain Bacteria; phylum Bacillota; class Clostridia; order Christensenellales; family DTU072; genus Stercoripulliclostridium_A. Next base: position 7,126 of record JAZSKG010000168.1, on the reverse strand, counting down.
ATTATAATTATTCTATAAACTTATATTTCGCATAGGAGAAATATTTATGAAGAAAGCAAATATATATTCTATAATTTTAAGCATCGTGCTAGTGCTAATCATGGTATTTACCTTGGTTGCATGTGGCGAGGATGAATGTTCTCATAAGGATGCAGATAACAATAACGTTTGTGATGATTGTGGTGAAACCTTATCGCAAGCAACCCCCACTGAAACATACACCGTAACCCTTCTTGATGATGATTTTAATCCTGTAGAAGGCGCAAGTATTCAAATTAGAGTTAACGGCGCAAACAAAGAGGTAAAAGTTACCGATGCGAATGGTAAAGTAACCTTTGACGTTATAACCGGTGCAGTTCTTGTTCAAGCAGGCATTATAGACGTTCCCGCAGAGTATAGTGTTAAAGACGGCTTTGAACTCGTAGGATTTGAAGGAAACAAGGAGTTAAGAATAGTTGGAGTTATTAAGAATGAAACCTATACCGTTAAAGTTGTAGACCAAGACGGCAATGCAGTAGAAGGCGTACAACTTCAACTTTGCTTTGGTGAAACTTGCATGACGAATAAGCCCTACACCAATACCGATGGTATTGCTAGTTGGATGGTAGACGGAAGCCTTTATTCCGTAGATACCGCTTACGTTTCCATTAACAAACTTCCTAATGAATATGAACTAAAAGAGGGGGAGATTCTAAACGATACACTCAATGCGAACTTCACCCACTACACTGGTTTCAATAGCGACTTTACGCTTGAAATTGAAATTGAAAAAATTGACCCGGTCACTGTCACAGCCAGTGACCTTTTTTCTAATAAGGTGGCAGACGTTAGAATCAAACTTTATGATGCTAAAGATAAAACTTTAGTAGGAGAAGCCATCACCGATGCAGATGGTAAGGCTGTTTTTGTTATTCAAAAGGAAATTTCCTACAAAAGTGGAAGTGAAACCTTATATAACTACTATATAACGGCAGAACACAAAGATAAGGACCCGCGTTACGTTTGGAGTTACAGAGAGGAAGGATACCAAGATTTAACCAGTAAAGATATGTTAACTAACGTGTACGTAAATGAATTCGTAATGTATAACGTAAACGTTTCCAGAACCAATACGGATCTTTCTTTAGAGGGTATCAGAGTTTCATTCTTAAACCGCCTTTTTGAAGAGGTTATGTTTGGTACTACCGATCAAACCGGTGCTGCATCATTTGTAAATCAATTTGGCGAAGTCGTTACCTATGCGCCATTAGACTATGACACCTATTTTATTAGACTAGAAAATATAGGTGGAGGCTTCGCTCCTCTTTATAAAGTAGAAAAAGACGGCACAATCGTACATAATATTGAAATTAACGACGATGACGTACTTGGTAGCGAAAATACGCCCGTAGACCTAGTATACGGATATAATAACTTACCCGCATTAAGCCTTAACAATAGTGTTTACGTTAAAGTTATTAATCCTCAAGGCGCAATCCTAAAGATTGACAATAACGTTCTTGTTAGTGACGGCACCCAAAGTTACTGGGATAAAGAAGGCGATGGTTACGTTAGTGTTCAACTTGGAGCAAACGACCAAGTTTTCAGAATAGAGGCAAGAGAAAACCTAGGATATTGGGGTGCAGAAATCTTTAAAGATGGTATTCCAGGTCATAACGTAGTTATTAAAGAATCTGAACTAGATAGCGATATTTCCGTAAATCTCACAAATGGTAGATTCTACTATACCTTTGTAGCAGATGAAAGCACTGCAACTCTAAACCTTAGTGGAGAGGGTCTTCGTTTTGAAATAGATGGAATGGACGTCTCCAAGGCAGTTCTTGCTAAAGACGAAGAAGTAAGTTTTGCAGTAGTAGGCGAAGGACAAGCAACTTTTAGTATTTCTTATGCTCCTGCATTTACCGATTATATTGTAAACGTAAGCGAGGAAATCGTTGCTATTGGTAACGTTCCTCTAAGTGGTGCTATAGTACAACTTATTTACGAGGGTACGGCTATTAGAGAGGGAGAGACCAATGCAGATGGCGTAGTAATTTTTAAAGGCGTACAAGAATATCCCGTTTCTAAGATAAAGGCTGACTTTAAAGAACTTCCACAAGGATACGTAAGATTCTATGAAAACGTAGACGGATATTACTTTGGAGAAGAAGAGGGTGTTTATAGTACCGCTTGTGCTCTTACTCTTGTAAGAGATGGAACCCAAGAACTTCCCTATTTCTGGACGGAAGAAGGTCGCTCTAAGGCTCCTACTTACACGGTAACCATTCCTGAAGGTGGTAATCTATTTGTAGAAGGAAATTGGGTAAATAGCGACATAGACGCACCTAAGAATTACGTGGTATTCTTAAAGGGAGATTATAGTTCAAGCATAGTATTCTATAACTTTAATACCGATTTAGATGCATTTAACTTTAATAATCCTCAACCCGGAAAGAGAAAGTACGATGCTACCTTAGATGCAACTATCATTGAAATCCCCCTAAATAGAACCATTTGTTTAAAGATAGTTGGTGAAGAAGGAACCACCATTAAACTAAGATGGGGTACCGAGGCTCTTGACCTTACTGCAGGCGATCCCATTGCAACAGGCACCGAGGACAATCCCTTTACCTTAACCTTTGCTCAAACCATTACCACTCCCGATTTTGTTCAAGGCACCAGCCTAGATAATCCCGGTGTTAGCGTATATTACTACTCTTATACTGCCCCTACGGCAATGACTATTATGGTTATTAACACCGATGCAGATATAAGCGTATTTGTAAACGGCGATTATACCGATATTAGTAATGGCTCATTTGCCGTTGAGCAAGGAGACGTAATTAGCATAGAGGTTAGAAGTGCAAAAGAAGTAGGCGATGACAACGCTCTCGCCGGAGTAAGTTTTGCAGTAAAAGGAATTTAATTAAACCCAAAAAGAAAATGCACTCGTTTGAGTGCATTTTTTTATGCTGTAAAAATTAATAGGTTATTTGGTAAGCGCGTCTTTAACGTATCCTTCCAGTTCTGCGTAACCGGAAATAGACTTTTTAATGCTGTGAGTTATAACGCCTTCACTATTTAGAATTATCGTCATAGGATAGGTGCTCTTGCCACCAAGTTGCTTATAGTAGTAATCGTCTTTGTTTGGTACGGCTTCGTCAAATACGGCTATCATTTTAGTGTTAGGATATTTGTTATCTAGGTAAGGAGCAGTGGTTTCAAAGTCAAATGCTGCGTGAACTATAACAACTTCAACTTGTCCGTCGTATTCGTTTGCAAGTTGATTAAAATAGGGAAGTTCGGCAACACAAGGGCCACAAGTGGTGTACCAAAAGTTAATAACCACAACCTTACCACGCAAACTTTCTATATTCGTGGTGCCATCGCCGTATACGTTCTTGAGGTCGTACGTGGGGCATAGGTCGCCAACAAAATTGCCTACGGATACGTTACCAACGTTACCGGTATTGCCGGGCTTTTTAAGGTCCTCAACCTTGTCTATTGCGTTGTAGTAAACGAGCGCACCGGTCAAGAGGGCAACCATAAGAACGACAATAACGATTTTTATTATGAACGTTGCAGTCTTAGTCATTGCTCTCACCCTCCTTTGCACTTTCTAGTATTGTGGTTTGAGGTGCTTCAATTTCATTTGCATGGAGTTTAAATTTTCCACCCTTCCAAGATATAGCCTTAGTAGGACAAACGGGAATACATTCACCACAACTTATACATTCACGATCGCCAACGTGCTTAATGTCCATTTTACAATGCGCAACGCACTTTCCACAGTCTATACAAGTCTTTTTATCGTAGGTTATACCAATTAGACTAATCTTATTAAAGAGGCTATAAATGGCTCCTAGAGGACAAATAAAACGGCAGAAGAAACGGTAGGTGAATATGGAAGTAACGGCTATAACCACGAGGACTATAAACTTCCAAGTGAACAAACCACCAAGCATGGTAAGTAGGTCGGTGTTGTTAGGATGAGAAAGAAGACCTATGGCTCCACCAAGAGTACCTGCCGGACAAACGTACTTACAGAATGCAGGAATAATGCTTCCTTCCATTGCAAACATAAGGGGAAGGATTATAACGAAAACTAGTAAAAATACGTATTTTAGTCCACTTAAAGCCCTAGTTGCCTTACCTTTTGGCATTTTAGGAGATTTAATTTTGTATAGAAGGTCTTGTATCAAACCAAATGGGCACAAGAAACCACAAATCCATCTACCAAATAGGAAACCGAAGAGGATTATTATACCAACCATAAAGTAAGGAGCAGTTTTATCGCTGGCAATAAGCGCGTTTTGTAATGCTCCAAGAGGGCAACTGAGTGCTGCGCCGGGACAAGAATAGCAGTTTAGTCCCGGGGTACACATATTCTTTAATGGTCCTTGGTATATGGTGCCGGTAGCAAATCCTTTTAGGTTTGCGTTAAAGAGGAGCATAGAGTAAACTTGTATGAGCCTTCTTCTTGTGGGCAAATACCTTTCAATTTTGGAGTATAAGTTCTTAAAAAATTCTTTTACCTTCATATCTTAGCCCAACCCTATACACTCTGTACAAATGCGAATAGCCTTTGCTAGTACGTCTTCCATGCCACCATTAATAATGCCAAGGATTATAAGTACTATTGCGACAACAAATACTATACCACGCAATACCCACAAAGAGACTTTCTCGTTTTCGGAAATAAATGCTTTGGTGGTATTCCAAACCGAATAAATTTTATCAAAGAGGGGATGTAATCCACTTTTGCCGTTACCATCTAGTACCTCTTTATTTAGTTTAACGGCATTTTTTAACTGCTCAAGTTCGCGTTTTTTGGAAAGATGGTTAACTATGCTTACTACGTAACTTATGCCTATTGCTATTAGACTAGAGGGGAAAACCACGAGTGCAAGGTCCTTTACGCTCTCGTTTACTTGAGTGCCGACGTAGTTTTCTTTATTTAAAGTGAAAACAAGAATAAGTACTAGTGCGTTTATCCAAATTAGGGCAGAACCAAAAACGGTTGCCAAACGGAAGTAACGTTCCCTTACAATTGCAATTTTAGAAGTAGAGTCCACTAAATCTAAGTTTACTTTGCTAGATAACGTAGCAAGGGCTTTGTTGTTTTCAATTTTAGTTTGTTTTTTGTCTAATGGGAAGACAAAGTGTAGCACAAAGCCGGCGATCACAAGTACGGGGAATAGGATAACCGGAACGGCTATTGCTCTAAAATGGCTTTCTATTGCATCGGTTGTAAATGGTGACATATCGCTGGAGTTTTTAATATCAACCACGTTTACGATGAACAATACGCCAACCACAATTGCAAGAGCAACTATCAAAACTGCGTAAACTATATGCGCAATTTTGAATGCCTTATCCTTGTCAATATTCTTTAAAAAGTTGGTTTTTTCCATCTATTCTCTCCTAAGAAAGGGGATTTCTTCTTGCATTATACTACATAGAATAAACTAAGTCAATTGTATATCGCGCGCGTAAAAACGTAAAAAAAGGAGCAAATGCTCCTTTAATCTTTTTTGACCTCCAATTTTTTCTTGGTTTCCGTTAGCACTTTTTCGTATGGCATCAACATTCCTTTGTTCATCATATCACCTGCTTTTGCCATTAATTTTTTGTTATTCATCATGGCGCCAACGAGATACATAGCAAGCATTCTACCACGTTTCTTTTGTGGAAAGTCGTATTGACCGTGTGCTTTGTAGAATTTATGGTCGGCACGCATTAAGCCTTGCATTTGCCAAATCAAGTCACGGAAAATCTTCATACCACCTATGCCTAAGAAATTTTGTGGTGGAACGTACTTGTTTTCAAGGGCATATTCCAGATTTTTAACAAGATTTTCTATTTCTTCATTTGGATTGAATTCGTCGGTTGCAACACCTGCAAGATAATTACCACCAACGTTGGCTCTGCCTTCAATGATAACCTTTAAGTTTTCTTCTTTAGAGAGGTTGCCACTTACTAGATAACCCATAGGCATACCCATAGTTACGGTGCGATGGCCGTTACAAAATTGTCTATCGTCGTAAAGTTTAAAACTGGCACCCATAGAGTGGTCTTTAATAGTAAATGCAAAAACAATACTTTCTGCTTTTTGTATTTCTTCCCTTAAAAAGGTATCAAAGCAGTCTTTATATATGCACTTACCATTGCTAGCACAATTAAAGCAACCAAGACAACCTCCTTTAAAGGGGTACTCTCTTACGTTTATTACGCGAGTTTTGCGAGTGCTTTTTTCTTGGAATAAGGCGATCATATCTTGTAGTTGAATATCGTTTTCTTCTCGGTTAGTAAGAATTACAATATCTCCATTTTCCTTTGTTTGGGTGTCGCCCGAAAGCACAACGGGAACCTTTTTGGGTTTTTCATAAACAAACGTGTTTCTTACGTATATATCGTTTTCAACTTGGAAAAGTACGTTCTTCAAGAATTCTTCTGCTTCCTTTTGTCCCTTCTTTGTCGTTAGGTCGTCCATGTCGGCAGAGAGGCCTTTAACGTACTTTAGACCGAGGTCTAAAGCATTGTCCTCTACGTAACGGTGAGCCGTCCAATCATAGAAGTGTTTAGAAGTGCTAATCTGAGTTGCGTATTTGCTACTAAGGTCAATCTTCTTTTCCTTAAGTAACTCTATAAACCTATGTAATTGGTAGGGGGCAATAAAGGTATAAACCGGGTATGAAAAGACGATTAGTTCTGCACTCTCTAATTTTTCTTGAGCAGGGGAGAAGTCTTTTTCCAAAGCCTTTATCCTTGCGCCTACGTTTAATACGTCAAAAGTGATTTCCGGAAACAGCAGTTCCAGATACTTGCTGGTTTGAAGAGTAATACTATTGTTTCCCTTAGGACTGCCGTTTACTATTAGGACTTTACTAACTTTACTCATATTTTCGCCTCGTATATTTAATATAGAAATATTATACCATAAAAAAGAGAAATCTTGAAGATATATTTAAAATATAAAAAACATAAAATTTTTAGTAGGAATAATGCGAATAGACTCGTATTATCAATATGTGACGGGACGAAAGAAGGCTTTTTAGTAGGAGTTTAAGTAGTATTTTCTAATCAAATCCACTAAAGCACATTTGATATAAAAGGAAATTCACTCGTAGTGGCGAGTGGGTTTTAA
>JAZSKG010000211.1:0-2594 GCA_045534735.1 Candidatus Stercoripulliclostridium sp. | reverse complement strand
GCAATAGTTGTTTTTGGCAATATAGCAGTGTGGTTTATGGAACAAATGATAAACCTAAATTTTGAATTCTTGTCCATATCATATCTACTTAGCGAACTTGTACTACTTGCCATATACTGGATGGTACAAGATTTAGAAAAGACTATACTACAAAAAAGAGTGGCAATGGGCGACGAGATTACTAACGATGAAAAGGTTGCATTGCTTTTAACAAGACTTCCTAAAGGAGAGAGTCTAACCCAACGCGAAAAAGAGATACTGGTTGCTTTAATTGAAAACAAGAAGAGAAGGGAGATAGCAGAGCAACTAAATATTTCCGAAAATACAGTTAAAACGCATACGGCTCACGTCTATGATAAACTGGGAGTAAGTGGTAAAGAAGAACTTAATGAAATCTTTAAACCACTAGAAGCCAAGGAAAACTAAAGGTATTTTTAAATAACCCACTACGGGTTATTTTTTTGCTTTTTATCACCCTCACCCCAAAATCACCCTAAACTCACCCGCTCATTTTTGCATTTCACCCAACTTGGGTGAATACGCGTACGCATAGTAGGGGATAAAATGATATCATCCTAAAATGGCGAAGTGCCTAAAAGAAAGGAGATATCACTATGAAAGCAAAACGAATTAGTATAATTGGCCTAGCGGTAATTATAGCATTACTTATGGGCGTTCTTGCCGTTGCGCCGTTTAGCGCTATGGCGGCAGATGAAGCATTGACTATATCCAGCGCAGGAGTGGCGAGTTGGGGAGATTTTAATCCCTCGGGATATATGATTGTAATAACACATAATGGGTCACTTTACTTACAAGTGCCAAATACATATGCGCTCTCTTATAACCTAAAAGAAGCGCTAGACGAAAAGAATGCAGAAACGGGAGAATATTTTATTACCGTTAATGCTGTTGGTTCTGGCATAAAGACAGAAAAAGTAGCCTATTCATACACCTCACCGAATCCGGAACTTGAAGTACCTACCGGTCTTGTTTGGAATGGTTCCGTTGCAAGTTGGAATGCCGTAGCCAATGCAGAATCTTATAAAGTGCAACTAGTTGATAAAAATGGTGGCTCTAAAGTAAGCCAAACTATTGCAACCACAAGTTATGATTTTTTAGATTATTTTGAAAATAGTGCATCTTTCAAAGTAATTGCCACGGCAGAGGGTTATCAAAATAGTAAAGAGGCTACAAGTGATAAATCTATTTCCTACCTTGTAAAATTTTTGGCCGGCGCAGGTACCGGTTCCAAAACCAACGTTGTAGTAACGCCCGCCATTGCTAATGGTGAAGTAGAGTACACGGTGCCCGGCCCCGCTGGTTTTTATTCTCCCGGTGCAGGCTATGAATTTAATAAATGGGAAATATCATACGCAACCGGACCTAATCAAGGGGAAACTGCTTTTGCCGTAGCAAACGATACTTTTGTTGTGAATGGTGACGTTGTTTTTAGTGCAATGTGGAAAACCGTAACCTATACCGTAACGCTACTTCCTAACAACGATGGAGCAAATATGCCTATTGAAATTGAAGGCCAAACGGGAACGTACGTATTACCCGAGTGTACGTTTACTGCTCCACAAGGAAAAGAATTTAGCCATTGGGCATTTGATACTATTTATGGAACGGAATATTCTCCGTCACAAGGATATTTGCTTAATAATGACGTAAGATTTGTTGCCGTTTGGAAGGATAAAGCATTTTCCGTTTCTCCCGGCAATGCCGTTGTGGCAACCAATTCCGGATATACCTTTGATTATAAACTTTCAGTTGATACCGTTCAAGTTAACGTTCAATTATCTACCGACGGAGGTAATACTTGGTCCAATTATAGCATTTTAGCAAGTCCCGCTCCCGAGAAGAATACTCTTACCAGTGGAACCATAAATTGTCCTGCATCAAACTGGACGGGTACAAGGTTGCTTCGCTTGCAGGCTTTTGATGCTGAAAGCCATCAATTTTATAGTGATTCCTTTACGGTTGAATGGATTGAATCTGTCTTTGCCGTTCAACCCCAAAATTTAGAAGTACCACTCAACGTTCCCGCATTATTAACGTTTGAGTTAAATACTACTCCAGATTCTTTAATAATTGAACGCGACAAAGGCGAGGGCGTTTGGGAATTTGCTCAAGGCGCCGGTGCTGATAATTATGCAATTATAAGTGCCTACGAATTCAGTATCTCTTGCGCTTATAGACTAAGAGCAACAATAGGAGGAGTTTCTTTCTATAGTTCCACCTTCACGGTATCTTGGACGGATAGTGCTTCTTATGAATTTACGACCAATCCTACTGGAGATAAACTTCTTTCCGGTAACAGCCACAACGCCAATTGGGCTGTAAACTTTGCTGTAACTAAGTATGAAATATTGGGTTACATTGGTGAAGAGTGGGTTACCGTTGGTGAGTATGCTTATCCTGATTATAAAGCCCCCGGTAGCGCTGAAGATTTTGACTTTGATACTCCCGGTCTTGGCAAAGGTTCATATGGATATAAAGTAGTAGCATACGTTGACGATACTAAAGTAATAGAGTGTGAAACTTTCTATATCAACTGGGTATCCTATACCGTTTCATTTAACGCAAACGGTGGC
>JAZSKG010000103.1:0-6250 GCA_045534735.1 Candidatus Stercoripulliclostridium sp. | reverse complement strand
GGTGACTTCGGTGATAAACCCAACGATTCTAACTTTGCTTTTAACGGAATAGTAAGAGGAGACCGTTCACCTAATCCTGCTCTATTTGAAGTAAGAAAACAATATCAACAAGTTGATATAGCCTTAGTTGATAATAAGATTAAGTTCTATAATCGTTATATGTTTACCAATTTAGATGAATTCAAATGCAAACTTGAACTTTACATAGATGGTAATCATGCAGATGAAACTATAATAGAAGATCTTCCTCCAGTTGCAACTGGTGAAATAGATGAAATTGCATTGCCACTAGATTTGGATTTTGGTAACAGTGAGGCTTCTTTAGTTGTAAGTTTGATAACTAAAAAGGATGAAATGTTTGAAAAAGCGGGCAGAGTTGTCGCTTACGAACAATTTACACTAAACAAAAAGGATTTGTCTCTTGATGAAGTTAAATTAGGTAGTTCCTGCACCGAAACCAACGTTGAAGTAGTTGTTAACTTTGGAACATGTAGAGCAATAATTGACAAGAGGACCGGTCAAATAATTAGCATTGAAAAGAATGGGGAAGAAAAGTTAAAATCCCCCATACGCTTGAATTTCTATCGCGCTGTTATTGATAATGATAGACTACCACAAGTTCCTCCTTTCATTGCAAAACTTGTAATGGGCTTAGATAAATATAAAAATGCTCAAAAGAGATTAAAAGTGCGCAACACTAATATTTACGTTGTTGATGGAAAAGTTAACGTTGCAATTAATTGGAGAATGCCGTTCGTTCGCGAATTGCACACCGTTTATACTTTTAATGGTGATGGTAGCATGGACGTTAAATTGAGTTTAATTCCTCTATCTGAAATGGAAAGATATGGTTTCACCTTTGCACTTCGTGATGGTGTTGATGGCGTTGAATTCTTTGGTAAAGGACCACATGAAAACTACTGCGATAGGGCTACCGGTGCAATCTCTAAAGTTTATAGTGGTGTTGCAGACGATTTTGTACACGATTACCTATACCCACAAGAAAATGGTAACCATACCGAAATGCATTGGCTAAAGGTTGGTGGCAACCGTGGGGTTGAAATTATAGCAAACGAAAAGACTTTTGAAGCAAGTATTCACCCTTATACCATTGAAATGTTAGATGAAGCAAAACATTTGCATGAATTGGCAAGTTTAGATTATTTAACCATAAACATAGATGGTCGTCAACGTGGTGTTGGTGGAGATACTCCTGCAATGGCATGTTTGAAGCCTCAATACAAAATCTTGCCTAGAAAACCACAAGAATTAAAGTTTAGATTTATTATTAAATAATGAAAGGTCTAGTGTTAGCCGGTGGAGGAGCCAAAGGCTCCTTCCACGTCGGTGTTTTAAAAGCACTTTTTGAGCACGGATATACTTTTGATGCTGTTGCGGGGACGTCCATTGGTGCAATTAATGGTGCCATTATCGCACAAGGAAACTTTGATGCTCTGTATGAGCTATGGTATACGGCTACACCATCGCTTTTGTTTGATTTTGATGAGGACATGGTTTCTCGTATTTTAGATAAGGAGTTAGATCGCTCCGTATATAAATATATGTTGCAAACCATTAAAGCAGTTTATTCTACAAGGGGCGTTTCCTTGGAAAAAGCAAAGGGGCTCCTGGATAAGTACGTAGACGAGGATGCTCTTAGAAAATCTAAAATTGACTTTGGGCTTATAACCGTTGCCCAAGATGACTCATGGATTCCAATGTCTATATTTAAAAACGATATACCCGTTGGTGAACTCAAAGATTATATTTTAACTAGCGCATATCTTCCTATCTTTAACAGATCTAAAGTTGGTGGAAAAATGTTTGTTGATGGTGGCTTATATGACAATTGCCCAATTAATCCCTTAATTCACAAAGGATACAATGAGATTGTTGCCATTAGAACAGGTGGAAAAATGCCATCACAAAAGGTAATAGACAAATCTGTTAAAGTTAGTTACATTGACCCATCTGAATCTCTTGGCAAATTGCTAGATTTTAGAACTGATAGAGTTAGATATAATATAGAACTGGGATACTATGATGGTCTACGCTTTATAGAGGGACACATAGGTGTAAAGTACTACGTGAAGAGACCATCATATAGGGAATTCGTTAACTTTATAGAAAACCTTAACTACAATACCTTTATTGAATGGTCTAATATACTTGATATACAAGGGACAAAACAAAATATATTTTCTAAATTAGTTGAGGTTGTTACTGAAGACCTTGACTTGCCTTGGTACATAGATAAAGAAGACGTATTCATTGCTATGTTTGAAAACCTTGCAACTGAATTGAGTGTGCCAAAGTTTAGAATATATGAAATTAACGAGTTCTTTACTTGCATTAAAGAGGCATGGCGTGAGTTACCGGTTTTAAAACATAATAAGGCATACGAACTTGCTAAGACTTTAATAGAACATTACGGAGAGTATCATGGATAAAATAATCTTGCTTGATAGCAATAGTTTAATAAATAGGGCATTTTATGCTTTGCCACCTTTGGAAAACAAGAAAGGGGTTTTCACTAATGCCATTTTTGGTTATTTATCTATGCTCGCTAGACTTATTGTTGACAATAAACCAACTCATATTTGTGCAGTATTTGATTTAAAAGCACCTACCTTTAGACATAAAAGATACGATCAATATAAAGCAACGCGTAAACCGATGCCAATGGAACTTTATTCTCAAATGCCTATTTTAAAGGAACTTCTTGGTGAGTTAGGCATAACAATTTGCCAAAAGGAGGGGTATGAGGCAGACGATATTATTGGAACTATAGCAAAGAAATACGACGTTGAAACTATTATTGTTAGTGGAGATAGAGACGTACTTCAACTCGTTGATGATAATACTACCGTTTATAACACGAAACGTGGTGTTACGGATATTAAAGTATATAATATTGACTCTTTGAAAGAGGAAAATCTTACTCCCCATAAAGTTATTGAGTATAAAGCACTAGCAGGGGACACTTCTGATAATATACCAGGTTGCCCGGGTGTTGGAGAAAAGACGGCTTTTAATTTGCTGGATACTTATGGAAGTTTAGAGGGGGTTTTAGAAAATTCACAATCCATAAAAGGCAAATTAGGTGAAAGAATAAGAGAAAATCAAGAACAAATTTTACTCTCCAAAGAATTGGCTACTATTTATACCGACGTTCCATTGGATATAAGTTTGAACGATTTATCTTTTGATAAAAATCAAATATCCGACAGGTTCTTTATGCACCTAAAAGATTTAGAGTGTTTTAAACTGATAGCACGATTTGATTTTAATAAACGATTTGAAGGTATAGATCCCGCACAAATAGGTTTAAACCTTAATGCAAAAAGAATAGAAGAGGAACTCCCTTTTGAAGAAGAAAAAAGGGAAGTAAAGTTGATAGAAGTAAAAGACGTTAGTACACTTAATAAGTTGCTTAATCTTAAGTCAAAAGTTATAGCCGTTGATATAGGTACGGATATTAGTTTTGCATATTCCTCCGACACAGAGTATAAGGTTGTTTGTGCTCAAACTCTTCTAGATGATGGTATTAATTTTGACCAAGCTATTGATGCATTTAAAGAGGTTTTAGAAGACAATTCCATTAAAAAGATTATCTTTGACGTCAAAGAAAAAATGCATTTACTTAAACCATATGGCATACAAATCGTAGAGCCTTATGAAGACGTATTGTTGAAGTCGTATCTTGCCGATTCAAATCACATCTATAAGTCAAGTGCAGAACTTGTATCTTCAATTGGCTTAAGTCATATTGCAAGTGGACTTTTTGCATCTAATCAAAACTTGGACAAAGAACTTAAAGATAAGGATTTACTAGATTTATATTGCAACGTTGAATTACCACTTGTAAAGGTTTTATTTGACACTGAAAGTAATGGATTTACGATTGATTCTTCCGTTTTAGAACAACTTTCTCAAAAATATATGGAAGAAATCAAATCCCTTACCGAAGAAATCTATGAAGCAACCGGTGAAACTTTTAACATAAATTCTAACCAACAACTAGGTGATATTTTGTTTGAGAAGTTAGGATTACCTCATGGTAAAAAAACAAAGACCGGTTATAGTGTTGCTCATGAAATTTTAGAGGAATTGGATCATCCCGCCGTAACGCTAATTTTAAGGTATAGACAACTTAAAAAACTGCAATCTACGTATATAGATGGTATGCGTGGCTTAATTAATAAGCAAACAGGAAAAGTACACACCATTTTTAAACAATGTTTAACAACAACCGGTAGATTATCTTCCACTGAACCAAATCTACAAAATATCCCAATTAGAACGGAAGAAGGACGTGAAATTAGAAAGATGTTCGTAGCAAGTCCCGGGAACGTTTTGGTTAGCGCTGATTATTCGCAAATTGAGTTAAGATTACTTGCGCATTATAGTGAAGATCCCGTGTTGGTTAACGCATATATAAAAGATGAAGATATACATGCGCTTACTGCATCAAAGATTCACGACGTTTCCATAGATGAAGTAACAAAATCAATGCGTAGGAGCGCAAAGGCTGTTAACTTTGGAATTATCTATGGTATAAGTGCTTTTGGTCTTTCTAAAAATATTGGAGTTCGTCCATATGAAGCAAAGGAATTTGTTGAGAAATACTTTGCAACTTATCCTAACGTAAAAGATTATATGGATGGAAATGCTATTTTTGCAGAGAAGAATGGATATATTCGTACTTTATGTGGTAGGGTAAGATATTTCCCTGAGTTCCATTCTTCAAATAGAAATATACGTGAGTTTGGAAAACGTGCAGCAATGAATATGCCCTTACAAGGTTCGGCTGCAGACATTATGAAGATCGCTATGATTAAAGTATACAATGCTCTTAAGGCATCTGGTAGTAAGGCTAAAATAATACTTCAAGTTCACGACGAATTAGTAATTGACTGTCCTAAAGATGAGGTTGCGAAAGTGAAACAACTGTTGGTTGAAAACATGCAAACAGCAGTATCATTAAAAGTTCCACTTATTGCTGATGCAAAAGAGGGAGAAAATTGGTATTCCGTAGAGTAGAGTTATGATTGTTGTAATTGCAGGTGGAATTGGTTCTGGTAAAAGCGCCGTTGTGGAGGTTCTTAGAAATATAGGAGCCAAAGTCGTGGTTGCAGATGAAATAAATAGAGAACTTTTAAAAGACTCTGATCATCTATCTGAAATCGGTAGGGCTTTCCCAGGGGTTGTAGAAAACGGAACTCTTAATAAAAAGAAACTTAGAGAAATTATATTTACCAGCGAAAATGAACGCAAAAGATTAAATTCAATTTCGCACCCCAAAATATTTAAAAGAATAAACGATTTAGCGCTCTCCGAAGGGCTTGTTTTTGTAGAAGTACCTCTCCTTGAAGAAACTCTAGGCTTAATTAAATTTGATAAAATTTGTGCCGTTAAAGCACCAATTCAAGTTCGCGCTAAACGAGTTTCATTAAGGGACAATATAAGTTTGGAATCTGCCCTTAAAATCATAGAAGTTCAAGTAAGGGAAGAAGAGATATACAACAAAGCCGATTTCATCATTAACAACGATGGCAGTCTTGAGTATTTAAGAGATCAAGTTATAAAAATGTATGAACATGTTAGATAAGATAATTCTACACGTTGACTTGAACAATTTTTACGCTACGGTAGAACAAGTTTTAATTCCTGATTTAATTGGAAAACCAATTGCTGTTTGTGGGGATCCCGACAAAAGGCACGGAATTGTTCTGGCTAAGTCAAATCTAGCAAAAAAATACGGCGTTCAAACGGCTGAACCAATTTGGCAAGCAAAGCGTAAATGTCCTGACTTAGTAATAGTGCCACCGACCTATGGAGAGTACGTTAAATATTCTAAAATGGTACGTGACATATACGTTAAGTATACCTCGCAGGTTGAAAGTTTTGGGCTAGACGAGTGTTGGTTAGACGTTACAGGTTCTACTAAACTTTTTGGTTCCGGTGTTGAAATTGCAGAAAAAATTAGAAAAGAAGTAAAAGAGGTAACCGGTGGACTTACTGTTTCTATAGGTGTTTCGTTCACAAAAGTATTTGCAAAATTAGGTTCTGACTTAAAGAAACCAGACGCAGTTAGTGTTATTTCAAGGGAAAATTATAAAGATATAGCTTGGTCGCTTCCTGCTAGCGATATGCTTTACGTTGGACGCTCTACTGCCAATAAATTAAAGGAATTCAATATTCGCACCATAGGAGATCTTGCAAAAGCCAATAAAAGTTTTTTGATAAG
>JAZSKG010000123.1:0-6366 GCA_045534735.1 Candidatus Stercoripulliclostridium sp. | reverse complement strand
ATAAAAGATTAAATTTTACAGTTCTTTTTGAAATTAATCCACCATCATCATAAACAAGGCGAACGTCTCTCTCTTTAGGTTTCAAATTAGTAATATCTTTGCCATTAAGTATTATGTTACCAAAATCTGCCGGGAAAAGGCCGGCTATACACTTAAGCAAAGATGTTTTTCCTCCACCATTTTTTGAGAGAACTGCAATCTTTTCCCCTTCATTAAGCACAAAACTAATGCCTTTTAAGGCATTAGTTCCGTAAAAGTATGTTTGATTTAAATTTTTAATCTCTAACATTAGATGATGTAATTTTCACTCTTTTGGGGGCGGGATTTAAGTTCTTCAGCCTTTGCTTCGTAACCTTCTCTACCTAGTAGTGCATAAGTTGCATTTTTACCCTCTTCAACGCCGGGTTGATTAAAAGTATTAATGTCAAACATTGCTCCAATATAAGCAGTTTCAAGCATAAAGAAGAACATTAATTGGCCAATAGTATGAGCGTTTACTTCAGGTAAAGTAATCATATTATTTAGTCTATTGTTCTTGGTTAATGCATATTCGGTAGCATACATTTCTGAAGTGATTAATTCGTTTAGAGTATGTCCACTTAAGAAAGAAACACTGGGTAGATCTTCGCAACCACCTGCTATAACAACTTCGTTACGATATTTTTCAACACCGATTATAGTAACAACCTTATCAAAGGGACCTTCGGTATAAAGTTGAACTTGGCTGTGTTGGTCGGTTACGCCAAGTGCTTTAACGGGAGTTTGTCCAACGTTAACAGTTTCACCCTTGTTATTAACTGCTTTACCTAAAGATTCACCCCAAAGTTGGCAATACCAGTCTGCCATAAGTTTTAGTGAATCTGCATAAGGCATCATAACGCTAATGTTTTTGCCATCTTGAATTGCAAGGTATTGTAGTGCTGCAGCAACTAGAGCAGGATTGGATTTGTAATCGGATTTACGACACATCTTATCCATATGTGCGCAACCTCTGAGAAGTTCCTTAATATCAATACCGAGAACTGCTGCGGGAAGCAAACCAACAGGACAAATTTCACTAAATCTTCCACCTACTCCGTCTGGAATAACAAAGGTTTTCAGACCTTCTTTCTTTGCGATTTTAATCAAATTACCATTTTTTGCATCAGTAGTAGCAATAATATGCTCATTTGCTTTATCGCCATACTTTTCTTTAAGAATATTCATTATAATCAAGTATTGGCTCATTGTTTCAGAGGTAGAACCACTCTTGGTAATAACGTTAAATACGGTTTTATCAAGGTCAAGAACATCTAGTAAAGAAGCCATTCTTTCGGGATCAACGTTGTCTTCAACGTAGAACTTAGGTGCCTTTCTCTTATTACGCTTGAGTTCATTGTGACGCAAATGGCAAAGTGCTTGGAAAACAGCCATGGGACCAAGGGCAGAGCCACCTATTCCTAATACTACGAAAGCATCTGCATTACGTCTAACGATTTTTGCAGTATTAATAACGTCTTTTACTACTTCGCCTTGGTTGTAAGGAAGTTCACTCCATCCCATCATGCCGGTACCACGATTTTGTTTAAAGAAGGTATGTGCTTGAACGGCTAGATTTCTAGTAGAAGCAAGTCTTTTATCGGTAATGCCTTCTTTTTCGCCAACGTAAGTAGACATCATATTGTTGTAATCAAACTTGATTGATGTATATTCTTTTTTCATTTGATCTCCTTTTAGCCTTTTTGGGCTGTTATAACACAATTTTGTAAGTATTCAAAACTTCGTTTAACTTCATCTAAGTTTTGATAATTTCTAGCATAAATTTCCATCAATACGGGGCCATTATACCCAATACTTAAGAGGTCGCGGAAGAGTTTAGTAAAATCAACGCTTCCCTGACCGGGTAACGCTAACGATCCATCTTCAAAATAGTCGCAAAGGTGTACGTTAACTAAATTTTTGCCCATTACTTTAAGATAATCATCTACGGAATAATGAGACTGCATTGCTTGTTTTATATCAAGAGTTGCCTTTATGTCAACTGTTTCTTTCAACTTTTCAAAAAATTCTGGCGAACTAAAAAAAGTCCAATGTACGTTTTCGTATGCAATTTCAGCATTTCCACCATATTCGGACATAATTTTATTAAGTTCCCCTAATCTTTTTCCCATCCATTCGTAGTTAATGTTATAGGGTGTACGTTTTAATCTAGGAGGACCGTGAAACGTGTAGTAACTGGCATCAAGTCTAGCACACGCCTCAGCCGTTTGCCTAAAAAAGTATTCACAATCTTCCCTCGTACGAGGGGAAGCATTAAACAACTCCCCCTCATATTGTTGGTTTAGAGTATGTACACTATGAACGTCAAGGTTTCCCTTTCGTTCAAGTAGCAAATCAATAAACTCCTTCCGGTATTCCCGGAAGGTAGTTAAGAAAATTTCACACGTCTCAACGCCCATGGCATTGAGAAGGTCTAATGAATCCTCAGTTTGAGATTTCAAAAAGAAGGATGCTGTAGAAATGCCTACTTTCATATTTTAATACTCAGGAGTTAGCAAGCCGTAGTCACCATCATGACGTTTATATACAACTGATACTTTGTTGTTTTCTGCATTTACAAATACGTAGAAATCATGGTCAAGTAGTTCAAGTTCTGCAACTGCTTCATCAACCGTAACTATTGATATATCAAAGTTTTTAACTTTAACAACTTTACCGGGCTTTTCCACCTTAACCGGAGCCTCTTCTTCAAGTTTAAGTGGTAATGCTTTCTTAGGTTGTTTAGAAAGCATTCTATCACGATACTTGGAGATTTGTCTTTCAAGTTTAGGCATGATAAGGTCAATATTATCATACATATTATCACTTGTAACTTCAGATCTTACTAAACCGCCACCAATGTTGATGGTAATTTCCATTGTGTATTTATCTTTACCAACGGTGGAGAGTTTGATTTTTGCCGTTCCTTCCTCAGAAAAGAACTTGTCTAATTTAGAAAGTTTCTTTTCAATTATAGAAACAAGACGATTGCCTTCATTGTAGCCTTTTGAAATTAGTTCGATACGCATAGAAGTACCTCCTTTGGTTAGTTTATATTAAACACGATTTCTCCATTGACAACGTCAACGGTTACGTCGGATTCATTGGTTATGCGACCACTTATAATTTCCTCGCTCAGTTTATCTTCAAATATTTTTTGAACTGCCCTCTTAAGTGGTCTTGCTCCGTATTCAAGATCTGTGCCGTTAGCAAGCAAATAATCAAGTACGGCTTTAGTATAATTTAATTTAATACCCTTTTCCGTAAGGATTTTAACTACGTTTCCTATCATTATTTCTGCAATTCTTTCTAAGGAAGGAGTATCCAGTTTACGGAAAATAATTATGTCGTCAATTCGGTTGATGAACTCGGGGTTCATAGCCTCTTTTAAAGCAGAAAGTTGTTTTTCTTTCATGGTTTCGTAATCGTTTGATATCTCTATAGATTGACCAAACCCTACACGTTTCATTTTTGCTATGTCTTTAGCACCGATATTTGAGGTCATAATAATAACGGTGTTCTTGAATGAAACGACTCTACCATGACTATCAGTGAGTCTTCCTTCGTCTAAAATTTGTAATAAAAGGTTAAAGACGTCAGGGTGTGCCTTTTCAATCTCGTCAAATAGTACTACTGAATAAGGCTTTCTTCTCACCTTTTCGGTTAATTGTCCACCTTCGTCGTATCCTACGTAACCGGGAGCAGAGCCAATTAAACGAGAAACGTTTATTTTTTCCATATATTCGCTCATATCAATGCGAATAAGCATGTTTTCGTCGCCGAACATACTTTCTGCAAGTGCTTTTGTAAGTTCTGTTTTACCAACACCGGTCGGTCCTAAAAACATGAAAGTTCCTATTGGTTTCTTAGGATCCTTTAGGCCTGCCCTAGCCCTCTTTATAGCCCTGGCAACGGCACCAACTGCTTCGTCTTGACCGATTACACGTTTTTTAATTTCGCTCTCTAATTGAAGGAGTTTAGTGCTTTCCTCTTCAGTAAGATTTGCAATGGGAATATTAGTCCACTCAGAAACTATTTCAGCAATTTTATCTGCATCAATGGAAAGTTGACCTGAAGTTATATCACTACCCCATTTGCGTTTCAATTCAAGTATTTCAGCATCAATACTTTCACGCTCACCTTTTAATGAATTAGCCTTTACGAAGTCCTCTGCTTTGGTTGCTTGAAGAATACTCTCGTTAAGCATTGTGCGTTTATTTTCTAAATCTATAATTTCCGTTGGGGTAACCATAGCATTTACACGCATTTTAGAGGCCGCTTCATCAATGGCGTCTATTGCTTTATCGGGAAGATATCTGTCTGCAACGTATCTATCGGTCAACGTGGCGGCGGCAATAAGTGCCTCATCGGTAATTTGAACCTTGTGGTGTGTTTGATATTTATCCCTAATTCCCTTTAGGATTTCTATGGTATCCTCTACTGATGGAGGATCTACCATAATAGGCTTAAATCTACGTTCTAATGCTGCATCCTTTTCAATATGTTTGCGATATTCATCAAGAGTAGTTGCTCCGATAGTTGGAATATCGCCACGAGCAAGTAATGGTTTAAGTAGGTTAGCAATAGTAGCACCACCATCATTATCCCCTACGGACATAATCATGTGCATTTCATCTATAAAGAGTATAGTTTTATCATCTTCTAACTCTTTAAGCATATTTTTAAAACGTTCTTCAAACTCGCCACGGAATTTAGTCCCTGCAACTAACGAACCTACGTCAAGTGCAAAAATTCTCTTGTCTTTAATAATGCTTGGAACCTTGCCGTTTGCAATTGCTTGAGCAAGTCCCTCAACAACAGCAGTTTTGCCAACACCTGGTTCACCTATAATCAAAGGATTATTCTTAGTTCTCCTTGAAAGAACACGTAAAACTTGCTCAATCTCTTTTTCTCTACCGATTACAGGATCATACTTTCCTTGTCGTGCATTCTCAGTCATATCGGTACCGAATGCCTTTAGTTCTTCACTTATACCATCGCCTTCGGACTTTTTTGCTTTCTTTGGTTTGGAGGTTTTATCCCCCCCTGCACCTTTTAGCAAACTTTCCAAGTCGTTAGAATCGGAAGAAAGATTAATCTTAAAGCCCATTGGGGTAACGTTTTTTGGATTAAATCCGGGTCCAAAGAACTCTTTAAATATATCCATTACGTTAAAAACGTCGCTTTCATCTATTTTAACGTTTTTACCAATGCCGTTAGCCGTCATAGTATCAACAATGGGTTTAATTTCATTTATGGTAATATTAAATTCTGCCAATATCTTAGCGGCAGCACAACTTTTATCATAGACAAGACCTAGAAGCAAATGTTGGGTATCAAATAAATCATATCCAAAACGTTGAGCATTGGTTTGTGCAACACTAACCGCACGGCGCACTTGATCGCGAACCAAAATTGGGTTCAAACTCTTGCTCGCATACTCGTTAATTGCGCGATATACACGTTCCTCACTAGCCTTTAATCTATTTAATATTTCGTAAGCATAAGTGCCTTCAATGGCAAACATCGCTGCAAGAACGTGCTCCGTTGCTAGTTCAACGTTTAATCTAGAAGCATATTCTTGTGCTTTATCAAGAACTTTACTTACGTCACTGGTATACTTAAATTGACTCATATTCTTGGTTAATTCCCTTTAATAAACTTAATTAATTGGTCCCTTAAAGTAGGATCACGAAGTGCGAACTCTACGTTGGCTTTTAAGAAACCAAACTTACTACCCATATCGTAGCGAACACCATCAAATAGGTATGCGTATACGGGAGCGTCTTTTGAAAGAAGATCAATAGAATTCGGTAAATATACTTCCCCATTTTTAACAGGTTTAGTCCTTTCTATATAGTCAAAAATTTCTGGGGTAAGTAAAAATCTTCCTAAGGAAGTTACGCTAGAAGCAAGATTAGAAAGTGATGGCTTTTCTTGGAAACCATCTATTAGAATATATTTCCCCTTTTTCTCTCTAACTTGCATAACCCCATAATTAATTGCTTCCTCCGGTTCCATCAATTGACAGCCAACAATACAGGAGCCCGTGGTTTCATAAGCCTTAATTAGCTGCAAAGTAACAGGATTTTCGGGATTATAAATAACGTCATCAGGGAAAAGGACTACGAATGGATCACTTCCAACAAAGTTCTTACAAAGTTCTATGGCTTTAGCCGTACCGCGCATTTCCGGTTGAATAACGTAGGTAAAATTAACGTCATTAAACTTATTAATCAACGAAATTTTATCTCGCTTATCGGCCTTTATTAAAGCATTTTCTAAATCTTTACTACTAGCAAGATAGTTTAAAATACTTTCTTTACCGCGCGAAACCACTATGCAGAT